>NZ_JBFTZL010000004.1:0-83857 GCF_056406825.1 Arthrobacter sp. P1_A5
GATCCTCTGTCGAGGGCCTACTACGACCGGAAACGAACCGAGGGCAAACGCCACAACCAGGCCCTCATCGCCCTCGCCCGCCGCCGATGCGACACCCTCTACGCCATGCTCAGAGACGGCACCTTCTACGAACCACGACAACCCTCAGCCGCTTGACGAAAACCATAGAGGCACCCCCTGCCGCCGGGCGTGGTGTCAGCCGACGTGGACCCACGGACGCCGGGTGACGTCCGGCTCGGCCTCGCGCAACACTTCGCGCGTCACCGGGGCGATCTCGCCTTCGCCGAAAGCCAGGAACCGCAGGAGGTTGGTGAACGGGTTTCCCTCCGTCCAGCGGAAGTAGATGTGCGGCATCAGCCCGGTGACGTCGCGGATGTGCAGCAGCACGGAGGCGATCGTGTTCGGAACAACAGGCCCGTGGACCTCCAGGATCTGGTACCCGTGCCGGCTGACCCCGCGGACCTCGAGCGCGGTCTCGAAGTCCGAGGAGTCGTCCACCACGACTTCGAGGAACAGCGCCTGGGAGTCCAGCGGGAGGTGGCTGACCTCGATCGCGGACGTGAGCTTGTCCAGGTACGCCTGGGCAGTGAGCCGCAGCGGCTCATGGGCGATGATCGCGATGGGTCCGGATTCATTGGCGGCCAGGAATTCCAGGGCCGGGGTGTCCATCCGCACATGCGTGGCATGGAGCTCGAACGAGCGCCGGATGCGCGAGAGCAGGGAGATCACGATGATCCCGATGATAAAGAACGCGGCGATCCGGATGCCTTCGGGCCGCTCGAAGATGTTGRCCACCGTGGTGTAGATGAACACGACGGCGATGATGCCGAAGCCGATGCTGCGCTTGCGCTGCCGGTGGCTTCGTGCGGACAGCGTCACGGCAATCGCCGCCGACGTCATCAAAACCAGGACACCGGTGGCGTAAGCGCCGCCCTGGGCGTCGACGTCGGCGTCGAACAGCCAGGTGATCAGGAACCCCACAAGGGTGAACACCAAAACCAGCGGCCTGACCGCCCGGGCCCATTCCGGAGCCATGCCGTACCGGGGCAGATAGCGCGGCACGAGGTTCAGCAGCCCGGCCATGGCGGAGGCGCCGGCGAACCACAGGATGGCGATTGTGCTCAGATCGTAGACGGTGCCGAATCCGTTTCCCAGGTATTCGTGCGCCAGATAAGCCAGGGCGCGGCCGTTCGCCTGCCCGCCGGGCTGGAACTCCTGCGCCGGGATCAGGACCACTGTGGTGAAGCTCGTGGTGACGAGGAACGCGCTCATGATCAGGGCCGCCGTCGTCAGCAGCCGGCGCGCACCCTTGATCCGGCCCTGAGGGTTCTCCTCGGTGTCCGTGGCGTGGCCGCGGATCTGCGGCATCACGGCGACGCCGGTCTCGAAGCCGGACAGGCCCAGGGCCAGCTTGGGGAACACGAGCAGCGCGATACCCACCACCATCAGCGGGCTCCCGTGCTGGGTGGTCAGGGCCAGCCACCAGTTATCGACCGCCACCGGGTGCTGCAGGACCTCGATGATCGTTGTGATGACCACGACGACGTTCAGCCCGAGGTAAATGCCCACCAGGACGACGGCGACGCCGATCGCCTCCTTGAAACCGCGCAGGAACACCGCGGCGAGCAGAGCCAGCAGGAACAGCGTGACCGCGACGTTCTGGCCCTGCATCCAGGCGGGGGCGAACGGGTTCTCGAGCGCGTGCGCGGTCGCGTCCGCGGCAGAAAGCGTCATGGTGATCATGAAATCGGTAGCCGCGAACCCCAGCAACACCAGGACCAGGAGTTTCCCGCCCCAACGTGGCAGCAGCCGCTCCAGCATGGCGATGGACCCTTCACCGCGCGGACTTTCACCGGCCACCCGGCGGTACACGGGCAGTGCGCCCAGCAAGGTCACGGCCACCAGGACCAGGGTGGCCAGCGGCGAAATCACGCCGGCCGCGAGCGCGGCGATGGCGGGCTGGTAGCCCAGGGTGGAGAAGTAGTCCACGCCGGTCAGGCACATGACCTGCCACCACGAGTGCTTTTTCAGGTGGCTGTCGCTCACGGCCCCGGGCCCCTGGTGGATTCCCTTGGCGTCTTGGAGGCCGAACAGCAGCCAGTTCCTGAAGTGTTCCCCGGCGCCGGGCCGCGGCGCGGAGGGGTCTGCCGGGGGCCGGCTGAGGGTGGTCATGATGTCCTTTCCACGCGGCACACCGCGCCGCTTCCGTCCGAGACGCTACCAGCCCCGGAGGCCGCCGCTACCGTCCGGCGAACAATCCTGATGGTTCCTTAACGCGGCCCTCAAACCGGCGCTTCGGGTGCCCGTCCGGGTTCCCGCGCGTCGCCGGCCTCGCCGGACCCGCCACCGTTAATGCGGCATCAAGATCCAGGCCGCAACCATCAAGGAAGCGTTAAAACCGCCGGTTCGGGCCGGCGACGGGGTTTGACTGGAGCTGTCTCCCAACGGGGACACCGAGGAAAGGAATGCCCAATGGCTGATTTGGCTGTGATCGGAATCCTGATGCTGTCGATGGGATTCGTAATGTGGATCGGCCACGTCCTGGCCGGGATGGTCGGCAGTGCCGATGACCGGCCGGAGGGTGGCAAGTGAGCGCCGATGCGGTGATGTGGCTCGTTCTGTTGCTGGCAGGGCTGTGCCTCTTCGGCTACCTGCTGGCCGTCCTGATCCATCCGGAAAAGTGGTGAACGGATCATGACCTTCAACCCTGCGTCCTTTGCTGTCCAGGTGGCGGCGCTACTCATTGTCCTGGCGGCCATGCACAAGCCTCTGGGCATCTACCTGGCCCGGGTTTTCGAGGGCACGACGTCAGCCCGGGCCGAGCGCCTCTTCTACCGGCTGGCCGGGGTCGACGCCGGCACCGAGCAGACCTGGCCGGTCTACCTGCGCAGCGTTCTAGCGTTCTCGGCCGTCTCGATCCTGGCCGTGTTCGGCCTCCAACGGCTGCAGGGCGTCCTGCCCGGCAGCGGTTCGCTGCCCGGCGTCGACCCGTGGGTGGCCATGAACACCGCTATTTCCTTTGTGACCAACACGAACTGGCAGACCTACGTCCCCGAGACCACGGTAGGCATCTTCGTGCAGATGTGTCTGCTGGCGGTGCAGAACTTCCTCTCCGCCGCCGTCGGCATCGTGGTCGCCGTCGCCCTGATCCGGGGCATTGCCCGCACACGGACACAGCGGCTGGGCAACTTCTGGGTGGACCTGACCCGGACGACGTTCCGGGTCCTGCTGCCGCTGGCGTTCGTCGCGGCAGTGGTGATGGTCCTCGGCGGAGTGGTGCAGAATTTCTGGTCCACCGAGGTCACCAACCAGGCCACGGGCCTTTCGCAGAGCATTCCCGGCGGCCCCGTCGCCTCCCAGGAAGCCATCAAGGAGCTCGGGACCAACGGCGGCGGCTACTTTAACGCGAACTCCGCCCACCCGTTTGAAAACCCCAACGCCTTCATCAGCCTCTTTGAGGTGTTCCTGCTCCTGCTCATCCCCTCCGCCCTCCCGTATGCCTTCGGCCGGATGGTGGGCGACCAGCGGCAGGGCTACACGGTCGTCGCCGTGATGGGCACCCTGTGGCTGGCTTCGATTTCGCTGATGGGCTGGGCCGTCGCTGCCGGCCAGGGAACCGCGACGGCCGCCGCCGGTGGCCTCGGCGAAGGCTTCGAACAGCGCTTCGGCCCCGTGCCCAGCGCGATCTTCGCGACGTCCACCACCCTGACCTCCACCGGCGCCGTCAACACCGCCCACGATTCCCTGCCGCCGCTGGCCGGCGGAGTGGCCATGGTGAACATGATGCTCGGCGAAGTCGCCCCCGGCGGAACCGGGTCCGGGCTCTACGGCCTGCTGATCCTGTCCATCATTTCCGTCTTCATCGCCGGCCTCATGGTCGGGCGCACCCCGGAGTACCTGGGCAAGAAGATCGGACCGACGGAAATGAAACTCGCCGCCATGTACATCCTCGTCACCCCGAGCCTGGTGCTGGCCCTCGCCGGCATCACCGTCCTACTGCCGGACGCCATGGCCAACGCCCCAGCCACCGGCCCGCACCAGTTCAGCGAAGCGCTTTACGCCTTCACCTCCGGGGCCAACAACAACGGCTCCGCGTTCGGCGGCATCACCACGTCGGGCCCATACCTTTCGGTCATGATGGGCCTGGCGATGCTGCTGGGCCGCTTTCTCCCGATCGTCCTGGTGCTCGCCCTGGCCGGCTTCCTCGCCCGTCAGGGCAAGGTTCCCACGTCCGCCGGCACCGTCCCCACCCACGGCCCGCTGTTCGGCTCGCTGCTGCTCGGCGTGACGGTAATCCTGACCGCCCTGAGCTACTTCCCGGCCCTTGCCCTGGGCCCCCTCGCAGAAGGACTCCTCAAATGACCCGGTCCCACACGGCGTTAGCCACGGACACCGAAGCCCTGACCTACGCCGACGGAAACCCCCTTGGCACCCCCGGCGAGCACAAGCACCACACCAAAGCCCCGGCAAAACTGACACTCACGTCCGTCATAGCCGCCCTGCCCCTCGCGGTCAGGAAACTCTCCCCGCGGCAGATGATCCATTCCCCGGTCATGTTCATCGTGCTGGTCGGGGCCGGCCTGTGCACCGCGATCTCGGTGTACCGGCCGTCCGTGTTCGGCATCGCCGTGACGGCCTGGCTGTGGCTCACCGTCCTCTTCGGCACCCTGTCCGAATCCATCGCCGAGGGCCGGGGCAAGGCCCAGGCCGACAGCCTGCGCGCCAGCCGCAAGGGCGTCCAGGCCCGGCTCCGGCAGCCCGGCGGCGCCACCCGGGACCTGCCGGGGACGGAGTTGCGGCGCGGAGACGTCGTGGTTTGCGAGGCCGGGGACGTCATTCCCTCGGACGGCGAAATCATCGAAGGCCTGGCCAGCGTCGACGAATCCACCATCACGGGCGAATCAGCCCCGGTCATCCGCGAATCCGGCGGAGACCGGTCCTCCGTCACCGGCGGCACGAAGGTCCTCTCGGACCGGATCGTCATCCGCATCACCGCAGAGCCGGGCCAAACCTTCATCGACCGGATGATCAGGCTTGTCGAGGGCGCCGTGCGGCAGAAGACTCCCAACGAAATCGCGCTCCACGTACTGCTGGTGTCCCTGACCATCGTCTTCCTGGCCGTCACCATGTCACTGGCACCGTTCGCCGCCCTCGCCGGCGCCACGCCGTCCCCGATCGTGCTGGTCGCACTGCTGGTCTGTCTGATCCCCACCACCATCGGGGCCCTTGTCCCGGCCATTGGCATCGCCGGCATGGACCGGCTGGTCCAGCACAACGTGCTCGCCACCTCCGGCCGTGCCGTGGAAACCGCCGGAGACATCACCACCCTGCTGCTGGACAAGACCGGAACCATCACCTACGGCAACCGCCGCGCCGTCAATTTCTTCCCCGCCGATCATGTGGACCGGACCCAACTCATCGAAGCGGCCCGGGTCTGCAGCCTGGCCGACGAAACCCCCGAGGGGCGCTCCATCGTGGACCTCGCCGCGGACAAGGGCGTGACCGGGGCCGATCTGACCACCCTTGAACACAGCGCCAGCGATTTTGCCGTCGTCCCCTTCAGCGCCAGCACGCGCATGAGCGGGTTGGACCTTGACGGCCGGCAGATCCGCAAGGGCGCCGCCTCCACGGTTGCGGCCTTCGTTGCCGAGTACGGCGGGCACTCCCCGGCGGAGGTCGAGCACCGGGTCACGGAAATCTCGGCCCAGGGCGGCACACCTCTCCTGGTCGCCCAGGTGGGCAAGGACGGCAGCGCCGACGTCCTTGGAACCATCCACCTCGCCGACGTCGTCAAACCCGGCATGCATGCCCGCTTCGCCGAACTGCGGCAAATGGGCATCCGGACCGTCATGATCACCGGCGACAACCCCATCACCGCCAAGGCGATCGCCGCCGAGGCCGGCGTCGATGACTTTCTGGCCGAAGCAACCCCGGAGGACAAGCTCGCGGTCATCAAGAAGGAGCAGGCCGCAGGCCGGCTCGTGGCCATGACCGGGGACGGCACCAACGACGCCCCGGCGCTGGCCGCCGCGGACGTGGGCGTCGCCATGAACTCCGGAACCCCCGCCGCGAAGGACGCTGCCAACATGGTGGACCTCGACTCCGACCCCACCAAACTCATCAACATCGTCGGCATCGGCAAGCAACTGCTCATCACCCGCGGCGCCCTGACCACCTTCTCGGTCGCCAACGACGTCGCCAAGTACTTCGCGATCGTCCCGGCCCTTTTTGCCGCCGCCTTCCCGGGGCTAGGGCTGCTGAACATCATGGGCCTGGCCACCCCGTCTTCAGCCATCCTGTCCGCGGTGATCTTCAACGCCCTGATCATCATCGCGTTGGTTCCGCTCGCGCTTCGGGGGGTCAAATACCGTGCCGTCTCCGCCAACCAGGCACTGGCCCGGAACCTGCTGATCTACGGGCTCGGCGGCCTGATTGCACCCTTCATCGGCATCAAGATCATCGACCTGATGATCTCCCTCATCCCAGGAATCGGCTAGGAAAATCCCTATGAACACTCTCGCTGGCTACCTCCGGCAGGCAGGCACGGCCCTTCGGTTCTTGCTCTTCGCCACCCTGGTCCTCGGCCTTGCGTACCCGCTCGCCGTCTTCGGAACCGGACAACTAATCGCCCCGTACCAGGCCAACGGCTCCATCCTCAAAGACAGCGCCGGCGCCCCGGCCGCGTCCGCCCTGATTGTCCAGGTCGCGGCCAACGATTCCGGTGTCCAGGACCCCCGCTGGTTCCACGCCCGCCCTTCGGCTGCGAAGTGGGATCCGGCGTCGTCCTCGCCGTCCAACCTGGGCCCCAACGATTCGAAACTGCTCGAGGCCGTGACCGCCAACCGGTCCGCCGTCGCCGCGGCTGAAGGCGTGGATCCGGCAACGGTGCCCGCCGACGCCGTGACCGCCAGCGGTTCCGGACTGGACCCGGACATTTCATCCGAGTACGCCAGGGTTCAGACGGCGCGGGTGGCGGCAGCGAACGGCCTGGGCGCCGACGCCGTTGCCTCCCTGGTGGAGCAGCACACCAGCAGTGGGTTAGTCGCGTTTCTCGGCCAGCCGTCGGTCAACGTGACTGCCCTCAACCTCGCCGTGGCGGCGGCCGCACGGCCGTCGCAGCCGGCACAATCCAAGTGAGAGAATGACGGCATGGCACGTGGAACGCTGCGGATCTTCCTGGGCGCCGCGCCGGGTGTGGGCAAGACCTACGAGATGCTCGAAGAAGCCCACCGGCTCGGCAAGCGCGGCGAGGACGTCGTCGTCGCGTTCGCCATGGACCACGGCCGCAGCGAGACGCGGGCGCTGCTGGAGGGACTCGAAGTCATCCCGCCCAGGAGGCTGCCCTACCGGGACACGGAGTTTGAGGAGATGGATCTTGACGCGGTCCTGGTCCGGGCGCCAGGGGCCGCGGTTGTGGACGAATACGCCCATTCCAATGTCCCGGGCAGCCGGAATCCCAAGCGTTGGCAGGACGTTGCCGTGCTCCTCGACGCCGGCATCAATGTTCTCTCCACGGTCAACATCCAGCATCTGGCGTCCTTGGGGGACGTCGTCAGCGCCATCACCGACGTCCGCCAGGCGGAGACGGTGCCGGACGACGTTGTCCGCCGAGCGGATCAGATCCACCTCGTGGACATCTCCCCCGAGCTGCTCCGCCAGCGCCTGGGCGACGGCAAGATCTACGCGGCCGACAAGATCGACGCGGCCCTCTCGAACTACTTCCGGCTGGGCAACCTCACGGCGCTGCGCGAACTTGCCTTGCTGTGGCTGGCCGACCGGGTGGACGAGGGCCTCGCCAAGTACCGGGCCGAACAGGGCATCGATGAAAGCTGGCCAGCCCGGGAGCGGATCGTCGTCGGGCTGACCGGCGGCCCGGAAGGGGAAGTCCTGATCCGCCGGGGGGCCCGCATCCTCAACCGGGTCAACGGCGGGGACCTGCTGGCGGTCCACGTCCGGGCCGCTGACGGCGTTGCCGGCGAATCCCCCCAGGCGCTTGAGGCCCAGCGCCATCTCATCCTGGACCTGGGCGGCAGCTACCACATCGTGACCGGGGAGGATCCGGCCGCCGCCCTGCTGGACTTCGCCCGCAGCGTCAACGCGACCCAAATCGTCGTTGGCATCTCCCGGCACAAGAAGATCGCCGGGCTGATCGGAAACCTCCTCGGCGGCGGAGTAGGCACCCGGGTAGTCCGCGATTCAGGCGACATCGATGTCCATATGGTCTCCCACCCCCTCGGCGGCCGCGGAACCCGCCCGTCACGGCAGCGCGACTTGGGCCGGGTCCGGGTCGCCGTCGGGTTCGGCTTTGCGGTGCTGCTCCCGGTGGTCCTGCAACTCTTGCTGTCGCTCCTGAACCCGGAGCGGAACGTGGCCGCGGCCATGCTGGTCCAGCTCACCGGTTCAGTGGCGGTGGCGCTGATCGGCGGATTGTGGCCGGCCATCCTGGCCGCACTGTGGAGCAGCCTTCTGGTGAACTACTTTTCAACCCCGCCGTTGGGCAACCTCACCATCAGCGATCCCCAGAACTTCCTGGCCCTGCTGGTGTTTGTGGGCGTCTCAGCCGCCGTTGCCGTTGTGGTGGACCTATCGGCCCGCCGCTCCAAAGAGGCCGCGCGGGCCCGCGCCGAAGCCACGACGCTCGGTGACCTGACGCGCAGTGCCGTCGGCTCGGATGACACGGTTCAGGCATTGCTGGAGCAAGCCCTGAGCGTCTTCCAGGTGCGCGGTGCTGCTGTTTTCAGCCTTGGCTACGGCCTCGCGGACGGCGACAGCGGCGCAGGACCAGACCGGCGATGGCAACTTCAGGCCGCCGTGGGAGAAATTCCGGCCCTGCCCGCCGGCGCGCCAGGGGACGATGCCACCGGCGACAACGTCGAAGAAATCGACGCTTCCACGCGCCTGGTGCTCTTCGGACGGATTCTGCCGGCCAGCGACCGACGTCTCCTCGGCGCGTTCGGTGTTCATCTGGCGGCCCAGCTGGAACGCCAGCAGTTGGTGACCAGCCGGCGGGAGATGCTGCGATTGGCCGAAAGCAACACGATGCGGACCTCCATCCTCCGCGCAGTCTCCCACGACTTGCGCACCCCCTTGGCCGGGATCAAGCTTGCCGTCGGCGGGCTGCGCCACGACGACGTCCATTACACCAAGGAAGAGGAACACGAACTGCTGGCAACGATCGAGGAGTGTTCGGACCGGTTGGACGCGCTGGTGGGCAATCTGCTGGACATGTCCCGGATCACCTCGGATGCCGTCAATCCCCTGCTCAAACCCGTGCGGTGGTACGAGGTCATACCGGGTTCCCTGAGCGCCGTCCCCGCGGGCCGGGTGCGCGTGGACCTGCCTCCGAACATGCCGGAGGTCGACGCCGACCCCGGCATGCTGGAACGGGTGATTGCGAACATCGTCGAGAATGCCGTGAAATACGCTCCAGATTCGGACATCGTCCTTGTTGGGGCGGCTGGCGGCCTCAGCCCTGCGACTCTCGAAGGGCGCCCTGCCGGGGAGCTTCGGGTCATCGATCACGGCCGGGGAATCCCGGCGGAGAGCGTCCTGGAAATGTTCCGGCCCTTCCAGCGGCTCGACGACACCCCGCAAACCAGCGGGATCGGGCTCGGGCTTGCGGTGGCGAAGGGGTTCACGGATGCCATGGGTGGCAGCCTGACCGCAGAAGCCACACCGGGCGGAGGGCTGACGATGATTATCCGGCTTCCGTTGTCCACGGGAACCCCATATGACGGGCACCGCGCCCAGGCCCCGTTCGAGCCCCGGTCGCTGGTGGCGCGCCGCGGTCATGCGCTGCCCCTTACGTCCGGACCGGACACCGCATGACGGCCGTCCTGGTCGTCGACGACGACCCGCACCTGTTGCGGGCCCTGCGCATTACCCTGCAGGCCCACGGCTACACCGTCACCACCGCCGTGGACGGGACCTCGGCGCTGCTGGCCGCCACCCAGAACCCGCTCTCACTCATCATCCTGGACCTCGGCCTGCCTGACATTGACGGGACCCGTGTCCTCAAGGAGCTGCGCGGGTTCAGCAGCGCGCCGGTCCTGGTGCTCTCCGCCAGGCACGGCTCCGAAGACAAAGTCGAGGCTCTCGACGCCGGCGCGGATGACTACATCACCAAACCGTTCGGCCTCGACGAGCTCCTGGCCCGGCTCCGGGCGCTGCTGCGCCGCAGCGTCGAACCGGAGCGCGAAACAGTGGTCAGGACCGATGCCTTCACCGTGGACTTGGCCAAGCACCGGGTGACCAGGGACGGCGCGGACGTCCGACTGACCCCCACGGAATGGAAGATTCTGGAGGTTCTGGTCCGCAATCCGGAAAAGCTCATCACCCAGCAGCAGCTGCTCTCCAGGGTCTGGGGTCCGGCCTACGCCAAGGAGACCAACTACCTCCGGGTTTACATGGCGCAGCTGCGGCGCAAGCTGGAGCCGGATACCGCCAGCCCGCGCCATCTGCTCACCGAGGCCGGCATCGGCTACAGGTTCATGCCCTGATGGTTTTCCGATGCCGCCGCCTGCAATGGATACTGGGGCAATGACTAATCGCAGCCCGCTGAACAGGGACGATGCCGGTCCGTCGCCACTGCCTGAGATTCCGGCGCAGCTGCGGGCTGTCCTGAACGGAATCCCGGCACTCGTGGGCTATTGGGACACGGGACTCCGCAACCGCCTGGCCAACGACGCCTACTGCGAGTGGTTCGGTTTCGCACCCCAGCAGCTTCACGGCATGCATGTCCGGGACGTGCTCGGCGAGACCGTCCTGAAGGCCAACCTGCCGCACATCGAGGGGGCGCTCGCCGGGAAGCGGCAGCAGTTCGACCGGACCCTGGTGGATGCCGCGGGCCAGTCCCGCTTCACCGAGGTGACCTACACCCCCGATACCCAGGACGGCGCGGTGCAGGGCTTCTTCGTCCTGGTCACGGACATCACCGAGCGTGTCCTGGCCGACCGGCGCCGGCAGCGGGACATGGACCGGTACCGCGCCCTGGCGCGGAGCGTCCCCGGCGTCTTCGTCCTCCTCTTCGACGCCGAGCTGCGCTACCTGATCGCCGAAGGCCAGGAGCTGGAGACCTTCGGCTACCGCAGGGAAGAGCTCGAAGGCCAGCGCATCCAGGACGTGCTCAAGGGCAATCTCGCCAGCGAGCTCGAGCCGCGCTATCTCGCGGCCCTCGCCGGCCGCGAGGTGTCCTGGAGCCGGCAGATCGGCCACCGCACCTACCGGCTGAACGCCGGGCCGGTCTACTCCGACGACGAGGCCGCGGCCGGCATGGTGGTGGCGGTTGATATCACCGAGCGCCTGCAGCAACAAAAGGTTTGGGAGGCTTTGCACGAGATAGCCACCGAAGTTGCCCGCAACGCGGCCCCCGCTGCCATCTCTGAGCGGGTCGCCGCGATTGTCCGCGACCTGTTCAACGTCGATTCCGCCGCCGTCGTCCGTTTCACGGGCGCGTCGTCGGCGGAAATCGTCGCCATGGCGCCGACGCTGCCGCCGACGCTGAGCCGGCGGCAGATCTTCGCCCCGACGGACGAGTCGGCCACTGTCCGGGTGGCCGTGACCGGCAAGCCGGCCCTGGTTCGCTACCGGGCGGAAGGTGGACCGGCAGCGGAGCAGATGCGCGCCGGCGGCTTCCAGTCCGCGGCGGCGGCGCCGATCCGGGTCGGCGGCAGCCTGTGGGGCGCCGTGAGCCTGACGTCGAAGTCGCGCACCGGGGTTACGGAGGCGATGATGGAGCGGCTGGCCCAGTTCGCGGAGCTCGTCGAGATCGCCATCGGCAACACGGAGGCCCGGACCGACCTCGAACAGCAGGCCACTACCGATGCCCTCAGTGGCTTGCCCAACCGGCGGGCCCTGGAACGGCACCTCGCCGAGCATGTTGAGCTGGCCCTGAGCCGCGGGACAAGCCTGAGTGCCGTCGTCCTGGATATCGACCACTTCAAGAGGGTCAACGACACCCACGGCCACCTGACGGGCGACGTGGTCCTGGCGGAGGTCGCGGCCAGGCTCCGGGCGGTCGCCCGCGCCGAGGAGATCGTGGCCCGGTTCGGCGGCGAGGAGTTCGTGTGGCTGCTCCCGGCGACGGACGGCGCCGAGGCCCTGCGCGCCGCCGAACGCGCCCGCAAGGCCATCGCGTCCGAACCGTTCGGGGAAGTGGGTTTCCTGACGATCTCTGCCGGAGTCTGCGAGCACAGTGACGCCGCGGCCGGCTCGCTCCTGGACTGCGCGGACCGGGCCCTGTACGAGGCCAAGAACGGCGGCCGCAACCGCACGTCCCGCTACGGCCACGCCAGCCCGGCGGTTCAGCCCGCCCCGGCCGGGCAGGCACGGAACAGCCCGGCACAGAACGGGCAGGCACGGAACGGCCAGGCGCGGGACGGCGCTGGCACACTCGGAGCCTAGACGAAAGCGGACTTTCCCGTCACGGCCCGCGCCACGATCAGTGAATTGATTTCGTAGCTGCCCTCATAGGTATAGAGAATCTCGGCGTCGCCGAAGAGCTTGCCCATCTCATAGTCGCTGCTGATGCCGTTGCCGCCCATGAGGGACCGTCCCATCGCCACCGAGGCACGCGCCAGCCGCGTGGTGGTCGCTTTGGCCATGGCGGCCTGGACCATCTCGAGCTTGCCCTCTTCCTGGATGCGCGCGAGCTGGGCCATCAGGGCCAGGGAGGCGGTCGCGTTGCCCAGGATCTCGGCGAGCTGCTGCTGGATGAGCTGAAAGCGGGCGAGTTCCTTGCCGAACTGGCGGCGCTTCAGCGAATAGGCGCGCGCGACGTCGAACGCGGCCAGCTGGATGCCGGCACCCTGCCAGCCCACCCAGGCCCGCGAATCGCGCAGGAGCTCGTTGGCCTTGGAGAAGCTGGTGGCGCCGGGCAGCAGGTTGGCCGCCGGGATCCGGACCTCGTCGAGGACGATGTCCGCGTTCTGCATGATGCGCAGGCCGATTTTGTTGGCGATCTTCGTTGCGGTGTAGCCCGGACGGTCCGTCTCCACGATGAAGCCCTTGATGTGCTGGTCAGCGACGTCCCGGGCCCAAACAAGGGCGAAGTCCGCGATGGTGCCGGCGCCGATCCAACGCTTGGCGCCGTTGAGGACCCACTCATCGCCGTCCAGCCGCGCGGTGGTTTCCAGGCCGCCGGCGATGTCCGAGCCGTGGTCCGGCTCTGTCAGGGCGAACGCCCCGAGCTGGGTGAACGCGGTGAGGCCAGGGAGCCAGCGCGCCTTCTGTTCCTCCGAGCCGAGCTCGTCGATCATGCCGACGATCAGCTCGTTGTGGATCCCGACGAGCGCCGAGAGGGACACGTCGGCGCGCGCCACCTCGACATACATGAGCCCCTTGAAGAGCTTGGACGTGCCGTCCGTCTGCAGCCCGCCCAAACCGTATTTGCCGAGTTCGGCGAGCAGCCCGAAGGGAAACTCCTCGCGGTTCCAGTAGTCGATTGATGCGGCCCGGATCCGGGACTGCAGGAATTCCCGGACCTCCTGGTAGCGGAGCTGTTCGTCCGGCGGCAGCAGGTCCACGATGTACATGAGGTCGGCGTCGGGAAACGGCGGCTCCGCCGCAGCAACGGGGGCGGCGACCGCAGTAGCGGATTCGGCTGTGTCTGATCCCGCTCTGTTTTCGGCTCTGTTTTCGGCTCTGTCTTCCGCTCTGTTTTCGGCTGGCGCCGACGGTCCGCTGGCACGTCCTTGTGGCTGCACGGGCACGTATCCCTTCGTCATGCAACGCCTGCAGAGCAGCGTCGCCCTTCCAAACCCTTGGATGTCCTAGTATATTGCACAGTGACGGGGATCACTAGGCAGGCACCGTGCCGGGCCGGTGGATCCCAGGCAACGGCGCCGTGCCACCGACCGCCCGGAACGGCAGCGCCAGAGGACTTCGAAAGGTGCAACATGACCGTGACTGAGGAATTCCGGGCCGCGCGAGACCGGCTGCTTGCCCTGCGCGGGGACTACGACGGCGCCCGCAACGAATTCCAGTGGCCCCGCTTTGAGGAGTTCAACTTCGCACTGGACTGGTTCGACCAGCTCGCCGCGGACCCGGCCAAGGCGGACAAGCCTGCGCTGGTGATCGTTGAACAGGACGGGTCCGCGACCCGGCGCAGCTTCGCTGACCTCTCCCGGCGCTCGTCCCAGGTGGCCAACTGGCTGCGCGGGGCAGGTGTGCGGCGCGGGGACCGGATGATCATCATGCTCGGCAACCAGGTGGAGCTCTGGGAACTGATGCTGGCCGGCATCAAGCTGGGGATCGTCATGATTCCCACCACCACACTGATGGGACCGGCCGACCTCCAGGACCGGGTGGAACGCGGCGGTGCGGCCTGGGCCGCCGTCGGCAGTGCCAACATCGCGAAGTTCGCCGACGTCGCCGGCCAGTACACGCTGATTGAAGTTGGCGCCGGCGCCGGGGACCCCGCCGCTGCCCAGGCCAATGCCCTGCAGTACTACGGGGCAGATGCTGCCGCGGCCGGTGCGGATTTCACCCCGGACGCCCCCACCCCGGCCGACGAGACGCTCCTGCTGTACTTCACCTCGGGCACCACGTCCAAGGCCAAACTCGTCGAACACACGCACACCTCCTACCCGGTGGGACATCTGTCCACGATGTTCTGGATCGGTATGGAACCGGGCGACGTGCACCTCAACGTGGCCTCGCCGGGCTGGGCCAAGCATGCCTGGTCCAATGTGTTCACCCCCTGGATCGCCGAGGCGTGCGTGTTCATTTATAACTACGAACGCTTCGACGCCAGGGCGCTCATGGAGCAGATGGACCGCGAATCCGTGACCAGCTTCTGCGCCCCGCCGACGGTCTGGCGGATGCTGATCCAGGCCGATCTCACACTGCTCAAGAATCCGCCCACCAAGGTGGTGTCCGCCGGCGAACCGCTCAACGCCGAGGTGATCGACCAGGTCCACCGCGCATGGGGGCAAACCATCCGGGACGGCTTCGGCCAAACCGAATCCACCGTGCAGATCGCGAACACGCCGGGCCAGCCGATCAAGATCGGCGCCATGGGCAAGCCGCTGCCCGGCTACGACGTCGTGCTTGTGGACCCCGCCACGGGTGAGGAGGCCGACGACGGCGAGCTCTGCCTGCGCCTCGACCCCCGCCCCGTGGGGCTCATGAAGGCGTACTACGGCGACCCGGACAAGACGGCGGAGGCTTTCCGTGACGGCTACTACCACACGGGGGACATGGCGAGCCGGGATGAGCGCGGCATCATCACGTATGTGGGCCGCGGCGACGACGTCTTCAAGTCCTCCGACTACCGGCTGTCCCCGTTCGAACTGGAGAGCGTGCTGATTGAGCACCCCGCAGTGGCGGAGGCCGCCGTCGTCCCCTCCCCTGACCCGCTCAAGCTGTCAGTGCCGAAGGCGTTTGTGGTCCTGGCCGCTGGCCACCAGCCGGGCCCCGAGCTGGCCGAAGACATCCTGCGGTACTGCCGGGAGCACCTGGCGCCGTTCAAAAGGATCCGCCGGCTGGAGTTTGCCGAGCTCCCCAAGACGATCTCCGGCAAGATCAGGCGCGTGGAGCTGCGGCACAGCGAGGAAGTGCGCCACGGCGGCGGGCCCGTCCCGGAAGGCCTCGGCATCGAGTACTCCGACTCCGATTTCCCCGGGCTCAAGGGGCAGGGCTGAACATGGGAACACCGCTGCCGCGAGATCCGATTGCCGACGCCCGGCTGAACTGGGAGCGCCACGGCTGGTCCGACGTCGCCGCCCCGATGGCCGCCATCACCGCCATCATGCGGACCCAGCAGATCCTGCTCGGCCGGATCGAGGCGGTGCTCAAGCCGTTCGGGCTCACGTTTGCCCGGTACGAGCTGCTCGCGTTGCTCAGCTTCGCCCGCAGCGGGGCGCTGCCCATGAACAAGGCGAGCGCGCTGCTGCAGGTCCATCCCACCTCCGTGACCAACGCTGTGGACCGGCTCCAGGAGGCCGGGCTGGTGATCCGCTCGCCGCACCCCACGGACGGCCGCACCACCCTGATCGAGCTCACCCCGGAAGGCCGCACCCTGGCCAAACGGGCGACGGCGGTGCTGAACTCCGAGGTCTTTGGCCAGTCCGGCTTCGCGGACCAGGACGTGGACCAGCTGATCCGGATCCTGGGCACATTCCGCCGGAACGCCGGTGATTTCAGCGGCTGACGCCCGGGTGCCGGGCGATCGGGAGCGTTCCTTCGGCGGTATTCCTTCTGCCTGCCCGGCGTCAGCTTGAGACGAACCGGCGTTCGAGGATCTGCCCGGGCCATTCCTTGACCTTGATCGTTTCGGTGCGCCGGTAGCCGGCGGATTCGTAGAAGCGGACCAGGTCGCCCTGGCCTCCCCCATAGCAGTCAACCCGCAGGAGCGGCACACCCAAGCGCTTGGTCTCGTCATCCGCCAGCCAGGCGACAGCCTCGTCGAATAACGCCAGAACGGCATACGACTGGCCCCGCCATGAGGACTGTGACTCAGAGCGTGAGCACACCCTCGGGGTGTGGATCCACACCCAGCGGTACAAAAACCGCCGCAATGAACTGGACCCCGTGAAGGTCAAACTCCTGGACGCTGCCGCTCCCGGTTGGCAGGCCGGGAGGACCGGGGGCCGCCCGCGCCGGCGGTGATCTGGAAGGCCGCGCTTCCCGGGAGGCCAGCGGCCAGGACGTCACGCCGGCTAGTACCCTTAGAGTGGTTCTCCAGTCCCCCCAGCTTGGAGAACCGGGAGCCTCCGCGCTTGAGTCCCTGGATTCGCGCGGAGGCTTTCCTCATACTCCCGACCAAGACCGCGCTCAAAGTGCCATCAAGGGCCGGGCCGGCGCACGTCAGGCGGCCGGCACGGCGCCGCGGACTCCCGCGGCCGGCCGGCCGGGAAGCGGCGTGACCTTTTCCGGGCCCTGGTGTGAGATGAGTTGAGGACCGGCAGGTGCCTCGAGCACGGCGAGCGGGAGTTCGCGGTGGACCAGGTAATCGCACGCGGCCGGGCCGGTCATCCTCAGGCCCGGGCACCTGCGTCCACGGTATTCAATGTGGACATCGGCTGCGCGCAAACCTGCTCTGAACGCCCTGCCACTAACTGGTGCAAACCCTCCAAGCCCGCACCAGCTCAGATACAAGCCATACAGTTCCTCCACGCTGAGACCGCCGTCCGGATCCGGTGCGACGCACTCAGTGAGGAAATCTTCCAGTGGTGTCTTCGTCATCGTGGCCTCCTGCATCCTGGCGGCAAAGCCGCTCAAATGAAACAGCAACAGCATGAATGTGAAGCATGACCAACCCAGAAACACTAAAAAATCTAGAAGCACCAATCCCCACTGTCAACCAGATTTTCCGGAGCGAGCCAGGCCTGCCCGCACGGAGCCGTGGGGCAGTCCACAACCCTGAAGGAGAGCCGCAGCAAGGCCCGCAGGGGTTGTGCCCACTGGGGTCAGGTGGAGCCCTCCGCGCAGCTCAGGCTGTCCCCATTGGCGTGCAACCCGTTGATTGTCGGAGCCCTCCCCCATACTGAATCCAGCGGCTGAGAAGTATCGGTAATCCGTTGAGTAGCTTCTCAACGAATAGCCTCCGAATTCGCCCGGTTAGCGGTCCTCGGCGTCACCCAGAGCTGGTAGCGGACTACCTCCCGCCGGAAGATGAACCAGATCCACGCCAACAGCAGCATCCCAACTCCAAGGTCCACACTGTTTCCCGTTCCCGTTGAATCGATCCCTGTCCCGGGTACCAATACGATGTATAGGCCAACGGAACCCAGGAGCGCGCGCACTGCGAGACTTAGCTGCCGGTGCCGGGGACGCCAATTGGTGTGGCCCCACCGCAAGGAGGAGCGCTCCGCTAGAACCCGCCTGCCACAGCCAATGCCAAGAGCGATGCGCCGGACAGGACCAGCAGGGGTTCGTGCATGGAATCCTCTTCGAAGATACTGAGGCCAGACTACAAGTGGCCGACAACGGTTCTGAACGCTGGGACGGCGAGAAGCCCAGGGTAAAGATTCTTCCGGGGCGGACGGTCCGGCCCCCGCAGGGTCAGTTTTTCAGGTTGAGCTTTCCGCGGGCGATGCTGTCGGCGGAGTGGGCGGGATCCCCGTTGTACGGCTGATTGGAGATGTCGACGATGGGGTACTGGGCCAGGTCGATGCCGGCAGGGATGGTGAAGTTGCCGGATTCGTTGGCGAGGACGCCGAGGCTGACCATTTTGGTCAGGTCGGCGGAACCGACCCACACTCCCCGGAATCCCGTGATGTGGTCGTTGGAGAGCCGGATCATCAGTTGGCGGGTTCCATCCGGGAGTTGCTCCACCCGCGCGTCTCCGCTGCCGGTGTGCGCGGGCAGGGGGGACAGGGACGTTTGGGCGAGGACAATGGATGCTGGAGCCGTCTGGGTGGAGGAAGGGGACGGCGTGCCGGTGTGTCCGATGACTCCGGCGGCGACCCATCCGGCGGCCGTGCCGAGAATGATGCCGGCCGCGGCCGCCATCATCCAGAGTCCGGGACGGGCGGCCCGGTTTTTGGCGCTGGGCCGAATGGGAGCCGGTGCCGACGCTGTCTTGCTGCCATGGTTCAGGGGCGCTTGCGCCGTGGCCGGGTCGATGGCCGACCGCTCCGGAGGTGCACCGCGCGGTACGGAGTGCTGGTGCAGGGGATCCGTCGCCAGCGCCGGGGAGAGCCCGAGGGCCTGATGGATGGCGGTCCAGTTCTGGCTGCCGGGTTTTTCGAGTTCAACGCCTCCCGGGTCGAGGGTGGCAATGTGYACGGCGTGCCGCAGCCCTCGCAGGGTATCGCTGCACGTGGGGCAGCCGGCGAGGTGGGCGGCGTCGGCGTCTGTGCCTACGGGCTCGCCCAGGGCCAGCAGACTGAGAAGGTCCGCGTCAAGGTGTTCCATGTTCCACCTCCAGGCGGGTGCGCAAACGGGCGAGGCTGCGCCGGATGTGGCTTTTGACGGTGCCGAGCGGCAGGTTGAGGCGCGATGAGATTTGGTCGTGGGTCAGGTCTTCATAGAATGCCAGCCGCATTATTGCTTGCTGTGGGTCCCCTAATTTTTCCAGTTCTTCGTCCAGGGTTAGGCGGTCGGCGACCTCGTCGACGTCCCCCGCATCTGGCTGGGTGGCGGGGTCAACGACCAGGAGCGTGGCCGCTTGTTCGAGATGACGCTGGCGCGCGCGGGCGGACAACGCGTCGGAGATGGCATTGCGCGTGATCCCGATCAGCCAGGCTGGCAGCCGTGCCGCCTCAGGCCGGTAAGTGGTCCGTGATTTCCAAGCGCGGATGAAGACCTCCTGGGTGACGTCGTCGGCAGCGGCACGCTCTCCTAGGGATCTCAGCGCCAGCGTGTAGACCAGCGGACCAAACCGTCGGTATGCCTCCGCGAGGGCGCGTTCGTCGCCGCCGACAAATGCGCGATCGAGACCGGGGTCCCAGTCATGCGTTGCGGCAGCCTCCATCGGGCGCTCCTTTGAGCGATAAGCGGCCCTGTTGACCCACATTATGCCGCTAACGCGGGAGCTCCGCCACGGTCGAATGGCGGCGGTGGTCCGGGACGTCATTTCGCACGCCTGCCGGTGGGGCCGCAGTCGAAGCGGTCCCACCGGGCAAGAGGACGTGATGGCGGCACGAGCCCTAGGAGCCTACTCGTCGTCGCACTCGTCTCCTTGCGAGGCGGAGTCCACAACCTGTACGGCGACTTTGAGGTTCTTGGCGGCGAGGCTGCCCCAGGCGTAGACGATAGTGTTTTTCCCCTCGGTGATCCGGACGTTGGCCGGGCCGATCAGCGGGGACGTGGTTCCGGCCGCTGCGACCGACGCGGAGACAGTACCGGCCTTAAGGGTGAGGGTCTTTTGATGCGGGTTGGTGAGTTCTTTGACGACGGCGGTCCTTCCGGCGAGGACGTCGACGGCCGGGGCCGCGGCAACGTGCCGGACGGTCAGCTTGCCCTTTCCATCCGGGCTGGTCGAGGTGTCATTGGTGAAAAGTGTGGCCGTCGGTTTGCCGTTGGCGGCCAGGTGCGCGACCGCGGTGTAGTCCTGGCCTGCTTCCAGGTCGACCGTGACGGGGCCAATGACGGGGTTGGCCGCGCTGGTGGCGTTCGCCCCGGTGATGGCAATCTTGTGGTCTCCGTCGGGGACGTTCAACGGCCCGGCCACCTTCCCCGGCGTGAAGTTGTCCAGGGCGCGCTTGCCGTCGACCCAGACGTCCACGGTCAGGCCCGGGACGCCATGGAGGACGGACAGTTTCGCTGTGCCTTCGTCGTGGTGGTGCCAGGTGCCGGCCTGGGCGGGGGCAGCCAGGGTCAGTGCTGCCAGCAGCGTCATCGCTCCGGCGGCTGCAGTAAGTGTCTTGCGCATTTCCAACTCCTCATAAGGTGCCCGCATGGGGCGGTGGTTGTGCTTACACCCTTACTACCGGCCAAAGCCCGTACCCGGATGCACCCGCATGGAAGTTTTTTAACGGACCGGCTGCCTGGCGCAGGGGTATGGTTCCGCGGTCCACAGCGTAACCGGGCTGATTTACCACGCGGGGGCACCCTGCCCGCGTCCGCTTCTACGATCGGACCTTGCATCGCACGCGGCGCGGAGGGTGCGGGCCGTCAGGACGGGGGAATTTGGGTGGAGGAGGCGGTGCCAGCGGTGTTCTAATTGCTTGATGCGACGAAATCCGGCCCAGTTGGGGCCGGTTTGATCAGCTAGCCGATGCCACGCAGGGTGTGGAACTTGGGGGGCCGGCGGCGTTGGTCTTCCGCCGGAGATAGGAGATGTAGAGCTCGACGTTGTTGCCGCGCCGGTCGGGGTTTTCCGGGCCAGACGTGGTTCACGATTTCGGCCTTGCGCACGACGTTCCCGGGTATTCCATCAGCAGCTCCTTCTCCCCCACCATGTTCTTTTGCCTGCTGGCGGAGCATCGCGGAGCTGTGCCCGACGKAGCCCGCGCAACCCGAAGGGCAAGCACCTGATGGATTGCGGGGAGGAAATAAGCGCAGCGCCGACCACAACGCATCCGGTGCGCGGTCGTCCGCAGGACGGTTGCGCCCGTGTAGCGGGCACGTATGATCCAACGGACAGCAGCAAAAAGAATGAAAATGCTTGTGCTGTCCGAGCGCAGCGAGGCCCGTTTTGCCCTTGATGGGATCCGGGACGGCCTGGGGGTGATTCCCGGCGAGATCGTTCCGGATTCCTGGTCCTGGACGATATGAACCCGGGGTTCCAGTCCTACGTCAGCGAGCACCACAGTTCATATCGTCTAGGCCAGCGGGAGCTGAAGATGTCGTTCTGAACGGAGCCCACCGAGACGGGGTGGACGGTAGTCACATGCGTGACGTTCACGAACGAGAGTCGACCAGTCTTCTTCGACATCATTTACACCTATGCAACGTGGGCCCGCAGGGTTCCACAGGTATTACTCAGCGCGTACAGACAAAATGTTGATTCTAGCTGGGCATCAAACGCCACTTGGTAATCGGTCCGCCGGGGGCTGGGCCAGAGAGAAGCCGGAACGGATGAGCCGAAATACCTTCAAAATTCTGGGGCTGGACAGCGCGGCGCGACCCGCGGCGCTGATTCTCGCTGCGACCCTCGCGGTCGCGGCCACGGCCTGTGAGCCCACCCCGCCAGGAGGCGGGCCATCGCCGGGGCAGGACAAGACAACGGCCGCCCCCGGAACTCCTGCGACAACCCCCTCTGCAGAACCCACACAGGCCCAGGGGAAGCCCGGCCACGTCTTCGTGATCAACCTGGAGAACCACGATTACAACGATGTCTGGGGTGCTGGTTCGGCGGCCCCTTACTTGTCGAAGACCCTGCGCGCCGAGGGTGTGCTGCTCTCCCGGTACTACGGGATAGACCACAATTCCCTCCCGGACTACCTGGCCCAGATTTCGGGGCAGGGCTCGAACGCCATGACGCGCGCCGATTGCCCGGTGTATGCCGGGTTCAAACAAACCGGAACATCCGAACTTAGCCAGGTGCAGGGTACCGGCTGTGTGTACCCGGCCTCGGTTCCGACGCTTGCAGGCCAGCTCAGTTCCGCCGGCAAGACCTGGAAAGGCTACATGGAGGACATGGGCACTCCCTGCCAGCATCCCGAGCCCGGCTCTAAGGACGATCACCACAAGGCGAAGGAGGGCGACCAATACGCAACGCGCCACAACCCGTTCGTGTATTTTGAGGAAATAACATCGTCCCCGGACTGCCAGAAAAACGTGGTGGATTACACCCACTTCGCCGATGACCTGAAGTCCACGGACGCGACACCGAACCTTTCCTTCATCACACCCAACCTGTGCAATGACGGGCACGACAGCCCCTGCGTCGACGGGAACCCGGGCGGTCTCGAAAGCGCCGACGGCTGGCTGCAGCAGCAGGTTCCGGCCATCCTCGACTCCCCGGCCTACAAACAGGACGGGATGCTGGTGATCACCTTCGACGAAACCGAAGCCAAGACCTCCGGCCCGTCGGGCATCCCCGGGGGCACGGCCGGCGGCCGGGTCGGGGCGCTGGTGATCTCGCCGTTCACCAAGGGGGGCACGACGTCGGACAGGATGTACAACCACTACAGCCTGCTTGCCAGCATCGAGGACATCTTTTCAGTACCCAGGCTCGGCTACGCAGGCGCGCCGGGGCTGAACAGCTTCGGCCCGGACGTCTTCAACGCCCTGTAATCGCCCGTGGCACCGAATCTCCAAGCATCGCCGCTCCCCCGACCCGGGGCTCCCACACGGCAAGAAAAACCGCAGCTTCAGAACCTACTGTTGCGTTGTGGCACAGCAGCCCAGTCAGGGGCACGCCACAACGTCATTCAACCTCAGAATGACGAAGCGCACCCCAGAGACCGGCTCCACCTTCCTTAAAGATGGAGCCGGCCTGAGCGGCCCACCGAGAAACGCGCGGAGCGATGCCCTGCAGATAGCGATCGACTTCGCTCAACGGCAGCACGGGCTCTCAATGAAGGTGCTGAATTGGGTCCGCACATGCAGCGAAGTAGGACGTTTGTCTCCCGGAGAGGCCCACAAAAGGTATCCCCCAGGCTCCAGCGAGGATTCGGCTGCTGACCTACTCACCGCCACGCCTGCTGTGACTTTGCAGACGTCCGGCGCGCGCAAGCTACGCGGACTGATTGTATCCGCGCGCCGCCCGAGTCTGTACCTAGGACGCGTGCTGGCTTCGTGAGTCCAAGTAAGCAGCCCTTGTGCGCTCCGATGGCCCAGCGCGTCAGCTTAGGACCGGGGGCGAGGACCCCTAATACCCGGGCATTTTGTGCCGCCGCCGGCTGTAACCCTGCGGCTGATGTTGTCCGTAAGGGGGAGCCAATCCATTCGCTCTGGTCGGGGCAACTTTCCGTGTCAGGTGCGGTCCATTCTGCTCGAGCCTCGGTGTGGAGCGCTCCGGTCGTCGTGGTTCTGCTGTTCCCTCCCGGCGGCGTCGGCGCGCTGTTCGCGGAGTTCGCGGCCGCGGCGGATATCCTCTTCTTCGCGGGCTTGAATCTTGTCGCTTTGTTTGGTGTCGCGGGGCGGCAGCTGGATGGTCTTTTCGGCTTCGATGCCGGACTGGAGCTGGCGGCCGCGTTCCGTTTCGGCGTCGAACTCGGCACCGAACAACAGGGACATGTTCAGTATCCAGAGCCACAGCAGCGAGATGATCACGCCGCCGATAGTGCCGTAGGTCTGGTTGTAACTGCTGAAGTTGCCTACGTAGAACCCGAAGGCCACGGAGGCGAGCAGGAAGATCACTAAGGCCATCAGGGACCCGATGCTCATCCAGCGGAACTTGGGCTGCTTCACGTTAGGCGTGGCGTAGTAAAGGATGGCGATCACGACGATAACCAGGAGCAGCACCACGGGCCATTTCGCAATGTCCCAGACGGTCACGAAGGCCCCGCCGAGGCCGACCGCGTTCCCGACGGATTCTGCCACGGGGCCGGTCAGGACCAGCATGAGGGCGAGGAGGGCGACAATCATCACGGTGACGACGGTGACACCGAGCATGGTGCTCCGGAGTTTGATGAAGGGCCTGCCTTCGTCAACTTCGTAGATCCGGTTCATTGCCCGGCCAAACGCGCCCACGTAGCCCGAGGCGGACCAGAGCGCGACGAGAATGCCAATGAGCAGCGTAAATCCGGCCGAGGAGGAACTGGTGAGCTGCTCGAGGGGCGCCCGGACGGCGTTCACCGACTCGGCAGGGGCGAAGCGCTGAACGATCTCGAGCAGCGTTGCAGTGGTCTTCTCGGCTTGCCCGAAGATGCCAAGCAGGGACACGAAGGCCAACAGGGCAGGAAAAAACGAGAGTACCGCGTAGTAGGTCAGGGCCGCGGCGAGGTCGGGGCACTGGTCCTTGGTGAACTCCCGCAGGGTCTTCTTGGCGATGTACCGCCACGAGTGTTTGGTGACATCGGCGGGGCTGTCGGGCTTGCGGGGATCGTCGGGGGCGGGCGCCGTGTGGGCTTTGGCCGTGCTGCTCTCCCCTGTCTCGGCGTCGGTGGCGGTGCCATCTTCTGCATTGGAAAGGTTCTTGGCCATGGAAATTTTCCTTCGTGAAGTTAAGTGCAGAGGCCGGCCGCCCAGCGCATCAGCGGGGGCAGCCGGCCGGATCCTGATCAGAGCCCTTAGGCCTGCTGCACGTTGTCCTTGGCCTCGGTGGCCCGGTCCTTGACGTCCGCCACGGCACCCTGGCCTTCGGCCTTGACATGATCGGTGGCGTCGACGGCGGTGGCTTTGACGTTCGCCACGGCCTCCTGGGCCGGTTCCTTCAGCCCTTCGGCCACGTGCTTCGCCGCCTCGGTCAGTTCCGTGGTGAGCGGCTCCGCGGCCGTCTTAAGAGCATCCGCGGCCTCGCGCTCCTTCTGGCTGGCCGGGATCAGGGCAGAGACCAGCAGCCCGGCGCCGAACGCGATCAGACCTGCCGCCAGCGGGTTGCCCTGCGTCCTGGCCTTGACCTGCGCAGGGGCGTCGCCGACGTGCGTACCGGTACTGGCCGTGGCCGAGTGCACGTTGCCGGCAGTGTGGTCCGCTGCGCCCATGACTTTCTCCTTTACTCCAAAGACGGCGTCCTTGACGTTCTCTTTGACTTTGTCAGTTTGCCGCTGGACGATGTGCGACGGTGTGACCTTGTCCGCTACGGCATCGACGTTGGTACCCAGCCGGGCACGGGTTGCTTCGATATCTGCTCGGATGACATCCGGGTTTTCACTCATCGTGTTTCCTCGCTGAATCTAGGTGTTGGGTTTGAGCGTGGGCGGGATTTCCTGCAACGTCTCAGTGGTCTGGGGCATCCCCTTGACCGCCTTGAGTTCCTTGCGTCCGGTCGAGGACAGGATCGCGGCAACGGCGCCCCAGATCACGGCGAGAACCACGGCGGACCAGGCAGGCCCAATGACGTAGCCCAGAGCCCACCAGAGCGCCAGGGACAGGAACAGGAGCACGAAATGTCCAGCGACGGCGGCGCCCGCCAGCATCCCCGCACCCTTACCGGCCCGCTCGGCCGACTGCTTGAACTCGACCTTGGCCAGCTCGACTTCCTGCCGCATCAGCGTGGACATGTCCCGTGTGACATCACCCAGGAGATCGCCGAGGGAGGCGGATTCCGCTTTCGCCTGTGCGGCTGTGGGAGGTGGCTCCGGCATCTGGCTGCTCACAGCTGACCACCCTCCCGGTTCGGAAAGGGAACGTTGTCCCGAATGGATCCGTCGGCTGCGGTACCCGGCGGCAGGGTGTGGGCCGAAACGGGACCCGCTGTGCCGGGGAGGGCCGGTTCGTCGAAGAAGCGGTCACCGGAGCCGGCGGCGATGACGGTTTCCTGGTGGGCGGGGGGCGTTGCCGGGGTCGAGAGACGAGCGGGTTTCGACGCCGCCTGCTGCGTGTCCGGGGCTCCGGCTTGCAGGCTTCGTCCCAGCCGGCCGGCGAGCAATCCGGCGCCGGCTGCGACCAGGAGGAATGTCCCCGGCCGCTGCCGTGCGAACGACTTCACTTCCTCCAGCAGGGATCCGGGATCCCGGTTTTCAAGCCAGGAAGCCACGGACTGTGACCGTTCGGCGGCCTGACGGATGAGGTCAGCCGCGACGCCGGGCTCCTCGGATGCGTCTGCCATGGTGTGCAGCTGCGAAGAGAGGGTGCGGATTCCCTTGGCGGCTTTCTGCTGCTGCGCGCCTGCCTGATCCGTCAGGTCTGCCTTTGCCTGGTAAAGGAGATCCTTGGCGTTTGTCTTCGCCTCTGCCGCGACATTGGCAGCCTCGGCCTGGGCGGTTTCGGCCACGTTCTTCGCTCTCCCTGCAGCGTGTCCCGCCACTGCGGCGGCTTCATCCTTTGCTGCTTCTTTCGTGGAGGGAGAGCTTTCCACTCCACCGGAGGGCGCTGCCACGGTATGCGCATACTCGCCCGTGGGCGGCTCTGGAGTGGCCTGGGTCCATTGATTCTCTGTCATCGTTGCTCTCTTTCAGGAAGGGCCCGCCGGCGAATGTGGAACGCGCGGCACCGGATGAATTAGGCCAGATGAATTAGTAAGCACGGCTACCAATTAGATAGTAAGCATACTTTCCGTTTGTTGCGCAAGAGGTGCCGGTCGGAACAAGAAAAAATAGTAAGTAGGCTTGCCAAACTGTTACTAAGCATGCTTATGGTGGGGTCCTGCAGCGTTCCACCCGAAGGTGCTGCAGTCCCAAACCGCATCACAGATCCAAGGAGACATTCATGCTCGCCAAGGAACATATCGATGACCTGCTTCGGCGCAACGGAAGCGTCCTGTCCACTGACGGGGACAAGATCGGGTCCATCGGCCAGGTTTACGCGGACGACGACAACGGCCAGCCCACGTGGGTCACGGCCAAGACCGGATTGTTTGGCACGTCCGAATCCTTCGTCCCGCTGGAAGGAGCCCGTACCGAAGGCGGCGACCTCGTCGTCCCGTACACCAAGGACCAGGTCAAGGATGCGCCCCGGGTGGACACCGACGGGCACCTTGAACGCGCCGAAGAGGACCGGCTCTATGCCCACTACGGCATCGGCGACGGGAACCGGACGTACACCGATGCGGCAGCCGGTCGGGACGGGGACTACCGCGACGCAGACTACGCGGACACCGGCGGGGGCGCCGTGGGGCGCGACACCTCGGGACCCACCACCGACGATGCCATGACCCGTTCGGAGGAACGCCTGAACGTCGGCACCGAACGGCAGGCTGCCGGACGGGTGCGGCTGCGCAAGTACGTCACCACTGAAAATGTCACCCAGACCGTTCCCGTGGAGCGTGAAGAGGTCCGCCTCGAACGTGAGCCCATCACGGACGCCAACCGCGGGTCGGCGCTGTCCGGCCCGGACATCAGCGAGGAAGAACACGAGGTCGTCCTCCACGAGGAACGCCCCGTTGTTGAGAAGGAAACCGTCCCGGTCGAACGGGTCCGTCTCAATACGGAAACCGTGACCGACGAAGTAACCGTCGATGAGGACATCCGCAAGGAACGGATCGAAACCGACGGCGACGACGGCACGCGCCGATAGCGGTCGTGGGCGGGCCAGGGGTACGGCTAACGCCGGACCCCTGGCCTGCCCCTTCTGGTTGATCCTCGTCCCGCTCACGGAAGGCCGTAATCGATGCCCCTCGACCCCCAGGTCAACGCCCGGGACGGCTACCTGCTCCTCTCTACGGCGGCGCGCCTGGTTCAGCGCCGCCTCGATGAGGCACTTGCCCCGCTGGGCCTGACCCGGGCCGCAGTCATCGCCCTCCAAGCCGTATCACCCCACCCCATGAACCAAGAACAGCTCGCCGCGAAGGTCCAGGTTCAAAGCCAGACCCTGGGCCGCGTGCTGGCCCGTCTGGAGGCGGGAGGCCTGATCACGAGGACACGAAACCCCCATGACCGGCGGCAATTCCAGGTAGAGATAACTGACGCCGGGGAAGCGGCACTCAAAGCAGCCCTCGAGGCTGAAAGCGCCGCCGTCTCGCCAGACTTCGACGGATGGGAAAACCTTCTCGAACAACTCTCCCGGTTCGTGAACACCTTCCAAGATCCCCGACAAGCGCAGGGTCCGCCCCGCAACTGACACGACACACTGTCAGGTGGGACGCCCTCACGGGTCCATGCCGGGAGAAACCACGGCGCCCGCTCCTCCGATTTCCCGATTGATCCATTGGGCCCGGGGCAGGGCTTGTTCGTGGGCTTCGGGGTCCAGGAACGGAGCCGGAGGCCTACGGATCTACCTCCCGCCCGCCGGGCACATCTGGGTGCTGCACCCGGCCTCACGGCCTACGACGAACCGGTACGACAGACACGGAAAACAGATCATTCTGCGCAACAACGCGTTCAGGAAAGCCGTCAGCCACGGCGAAGGAATTCATCTACGGCACCCAGCCCTTCCTGCTGCAGCCTCCGTGCCAGCTCACCGAACTGGATGGCCAATTCGGCGCTGACGCGGATGGCCAAGGACCCTGCCTCGACGCGCCCTGCGAGGAACGGGTGATCCGTGCTCAGTCTGCTCACCGGGCGGAAGAAAATCGATTCTGACGTCGCTTCGGGAGAGTTCCCCCCGCCACGTCGATGTCCTGCAAAACTCCACCGCACCTTTTAATAGGACACCCCCGCTGATCCATGCTGTCCAGCCGTAGTGCTAGACCCATGGCCCGGCGCCTTCTTCACCCCCGGTTGACGCCGTTTCGTCTGCACACATATGAACTCGAAGCAGCGGAGCCTCAGGCCGCGCGGCCGCAATAACCAACTGGCGGGAGGGGAAGCAGGGGGCCCAAGACCGGCTTAGTCCGTCTTGCGTGTTTCGGCCTAAACGCCCGGTCCGCGGCCTTCACACCGACTCGGCTCGACCACCAGACACTAGGTCGGGCCCAAAAGCCCCTCGTGAACCGGGCTGAGTGCGCAGTTTTAATAGCGTCCGGCACGGTTCACCCGGGGAGTGAGCCTAGTAGAAGTGGGCCCGGCAGATCACTTAAGGGAGGATGCGTGATGGGCAGCGCAAGCGGTCCTGATGATGCGCGACGGCTCGACGCAGACTGGGACGGCACTCCTGAACCCCTGGATCAAACGGAAAGTCGCGCTTCTGACCACAGTGCTGACGCCCTCTACGAAGAGACGGACCGTGTTTTCGCCGATGGGGAGAACGACGGGTACTTCGATGAAACAGGCCGCCCGGTCGACGGCATGTTGCCGGAAGACCCGGCCACCGCTGTCCGTGAAACCGTGGTCGCCCGAGAAGAGGAGCGGTTCGGCGGCATCAAGATCGGCTCGGCCTTCTTCGGCTGGCTGGTCTCGACCGCAATGGCTGTTTTGCTAGTTGCTCTGGTTGCGGCGGCCGGCAGGGCCGGTATTTTGCCCGTCACGGACCCGCTCGCCCGAGCCGGCCAGAAATCGTCAGATGACATGACCGGTATGTTCATACTTCTGTCGCTCCAGTTCCTCGCCTATTTTTCGGGTGGCTACGTGGCAGGACGGATGGCGCGTTTCAACGGCGTCGGCCAGGGGCTCATGGTCTGGCTGTGGGGCGTCATCGGATCCGGTGCGGGGGCACTGCTGGCGTTCATGGGACAATTCAATGTCCTGACCACGATCAACAGTTTCCTTCGCCTACCATTGGTCGAGGGGCCGCTCAGTCTAGATGGCGTCATTGCGGCCATCGCGGTGGCCGCCATAGCCCTGATAGGCGCCGTGCTGGGCGGACTCACCGGGGTTCACTACCACCGGAAAGTGGACCGTGTGGGCTTTACTCCGACAGAGGAGTACTACCAGCCCTAGGACGCACCTTTCCCGTGCGGTACCAGGACTGGCGAGTTTGAGCAGTTACTGCTGGCTCCCGCTCTGAGCCTGCCCTGCTGGAACGGCATTCCTCCCCTTCGCTCTGCTTTGGCCTGTGAGTCGCAGCGCTAAATGGCCGCGTTTTCACAGCGCTATTTGTGGCCTTTGCTGCACGTAAGCCGATCCCCCACCGCGACAGGATGCTTGCAGGCATCCCGCTGATCTAGCGGAATGACAGCGCGAGGCCGAGCATGGCGATGGCGAGTATTGGGAACAACCAGTTAGTTATCTGAACGATTGCCCGCGCGCCTCTTCCGGTGATGTCCGTCGTCCCGGAGAGCGGATCGGTGATGTCGTTGTCGTCCTCGGAGTGGGCTGACCGGATGGTGTTCATGGTTGAAAGTGCCACCATCACGAGAGCGCTGCCTATGAGCCAGGGCAGCGGGTCGATCGCCAGCCATGCTTCGGCCCGGCTCGAAGGGGTCGCGAAGGCTGAGAGGAGACCTGACAGGACGCAAATAGCGGTGATTCCGATACAGACCCAGATGCGCCGTATGAAGGCGTCGAGGTAGAGCGGCAGGAAGGCCAGGAAAACGACTGGTGTAGCGAGGAGGGCTAGCTGCGCCGGTGAAACCAGCAGCGGTTCCGACCGTGTCCAGGACACCATTGCCTGATTGAAGAGCAGGAAGGCCAGGAGTCCGAGCAGTGACGGCCAGAGTGCTTTTCGCACCCAGTCGTGCTTCGGCTCGGACGGGAGTTCAAGCGCGGCAGCGTAGTCTCGGGCTGGCCCGAACGCTTCCTCGGCCCGTTGGCCGGTGTCGCCGAGGAGCTCCCTTGTGCTTGCGATGGTGTCTCCGATGGCGCTCCCGTGCACCTGGCGTAGACGTAGCTCCATGACGAGCTGGTCGAACCATTTCTTATCGTTGGTCTGCTGCGTCATGCGGGGATCTCCTTCGTGAGCCGCTCGGGGTCGAGGTAATGGGTGCTGGTGACGGCGAAGCGGAGCCAGTCAGCGCTCAGGCGGGTGAGTTCGGCGCGGCCCTGATCTGTCAGCGCGAAATACTTGCGGCCGGGACCGCCGTCGCCGGCCCGCCATTCCGTGGTTACCAGGCCGGCAGTCTCGTATCGGGTGAGGAGTGGGTACAGGGTCCCGCCCTTTATGGTGCCGAACCCATGGTGCTCTAGTTCGCTGATGATCGCGTATCCATAAGAGGGCCCGGCGGATAGTGCACGGAGCGCAAGGAAGCCAAGCGTGGCCCGGAGCCAATCACTTGGCCAGTCCGCGCTTCCTGTGGGTTGCGGATCAGAGGCAGGAACATTCATGACTAGATCTTCTATCTAAGTAGTTAGCCTGTCAAGACCACTTCCAGCTGGGCGTGGATGGGCACCGGGTGCGACACCAGCACATGCCCGTAAGCCGGTCCCCCACCGCGACACCCTCGACCCGCTCCCCCGCCGTGAAAATCCCATACAGATGCTGGGATCCAGGATTCGCGTATACCCCGCCCGCAAAACTGTCCCGCTTAGGTGACTCAACAGCTGCAGTTGCACCCACAACTGCGCACATCCTCGGCTACGGCCGGGCGTCCACGAATGACCAGGATCTGACCGCGCAGCGCCACGGCCTAGCCGCCCTTGGCGTCCCCGTTGAGCGGATCTACGTCGACCACGGACTGACCGGCAGAAACAAGGAACGGCCCGGACTCGGCGAAACCGTGACTTTCGGCGCTATTTGGCGTCGTTTTGTGATCGCTAAATGGCGCCCAGAGCACGGCGCGAGGGCCTGGCCTAATCCCTCCGTCTCGTATCCCTGGGGTTTTGAGGCACAAAGGTTTCGAGACACCGAATCGGGTTAAGAGAACGAGTCGGCTGAGAGGGAACGTCTAGTGGAAACTTCTCGCCTAAGGGCAGCAGCGCGCGTGGACCTAATCCCCGTCCTGATTCCCGGCACGATCCTGGAGGACTGACCGCCGGTACGTGCTTGGCGTGAATCCCAGGGTCTTTTGGAAGTCGTTCGTCAGATGGGCATGGTCGGTGTAGCCGAATTCGGCAGCTATCCCCGCGAGGTCTGCAGCCTGGTCGGTCCGTGACCGATCAGCGGCCTCCTGCAGGCGGCGCCGTCGAATGAGCGCGGACGGGCTCAGGCCGATGTACTTCCCCGCCACCCGTTGAAGGGTTCTCGGCGACACAAACAGACGCGCCGCAACGTCCTCAATGCGGAGCACGTCGCTGCACGTTCCGATAATGTCCATCATCGCGTTGGCAAGAATGCCCTCCTCTGACACCTCCGGACGCTGCGCTACCAGCCAACCAGCGAAAGCCTCCACAGCGTGTTGCCGACGCTCCTGTGGATCGGGTCCGCCCATGGGCTCCGACACTGAGGCATGCAGATCCGCAAGCGGCAGTGGCAGCTGGGAATCCCGCAGGCTCCCTGGATCGTGCGTGAAACGCGGAACCAGCGCGGGACGCAGGAGAGCCCCCACCGCCCAGCCCCGGCCTGTGAGGTCGCGATGTGATCCACGTGTTGTCGGGCCTGCGAACTCAACACGATCCTTCTGGACAACAAGGTTGGATGCAGGGAATGCGATCAGATGCTGGCGTGACGTGTGCCCCGGCTCAATGTCCCATTCGGGGATCCAAAACCACTGCACCAGGTCCGACACGGACTCCGGCGCGGGCACACGGTGAAACGTGGGAAGCCGGGCAGGGTAGAGGATTCCCTTGAACGAAACCACCATGGGCGGATACTCCTTATCCAGGCTGTCGCAATTCACCAAGCCGCTGGGCGGACGCGTGCGTACCGTGAGATCTATGAGTGATACTACAAGCCCCGAACTGACCGCAGCCGCCGACGGCAAGCACACAACATCCGGCATCCCGCACGGCTTCACGAGCCTCACGCCATTCCTTGCGATTCCCTCGGCGAAGGAGGCGATCACGTTCTACCAGGACGTTTTCGGCGCCCGCACCGTCAATGCGACCGAGATCGGCGGAATGGTGGTCCACGCCGAGCTGGACTTCGGTCAGGGACGGCTCCAAATCGGTGAGCCCAACCCGGACTACCACCTCGTCCCGGCGCCGAACGGCGAGGATGATTGCTACTCCGTCGGCTTCTACTGCGCGGATGCGGACGCCCGCGTCGCGCGCGCCGAGCGGGCAGGAGCTACCATCCGGGAGCCGCTGTCCACCTTTGTGTCAGGAGACCGATTCGCCAGCATCCGCGACCCCTACGGTGTGCGCTGGTCCATCATGACTCGGGTCGAGGACCTCTCCGAAGAGGAATGCACACAGCGCGTTGCCGGCTGGGCCGCCAAGCAAAGCTGAACCGGCGCATCCCAGCCCACAACTTTCATCACGATCGGTGTCACAACAAAGACTTTCGCTACGGCTCACAGGGGCTGACAGAGGCTGCAACTATGCTCTCCAGCATGCACTCTTTCACCCGCCGCGGGCTGCGGTCACACCGCTTTCCGGAAGTAACCCGCCAGGACATCGCTGCCTTCCTCGCTCTGGACGAGAACAAACAATTCGAAGACTTGCGCACTCACCGCACCCGTGCAGCGCACCTGAGCGGCGGCAGCCTGGGCGCCTACACCGCGCTTTACGTTGGCGTCATCCTGGTTGCCCTCCCATTGCTCGGCCCGGCAACAGCATCATGGGTAGGACCTTTCGCCTCATCTCTGTGCATAGCCCTGATAATCCTTCTCGCCGGCTGCTGGATCGCCTACTCGTTCGTCCAGGACCAGCACGACATGGCACGCGCGGCCACCCGTCTTGCGTTCTACGAAGAAGCCCTCAAAACCCAAATATGAAAATCACCCCCTGAGAACCAGGGCTGATGCCCGAAACCGCAAACTCTTCGCGAGATTCAACTGGACCTCAAGCTGTAGCTGCTGGGCCTAGAGGAGGTACCGGTAAACCGTGGCGCGGGAGACTCCGAGCATCTTGCCGATGTCGGAGGCACTGACCCCTTTGYCCTTGAGTTGTCTGACCCGGGCAGCGGCCGCGTCATCGACTTTGCGGGGCCTTCCGCCGTGGCGGCTGTTGGCCGCGGCCGCTGCGAGGCCGGCTCTTGTGCGTTCGATCATCGTGTCACGCTCCAGTTGCGCGAACGCGGCCATGATCGTCAGCATGGCGGTGCCCATGGGCCCGGTAGTGTCGAGTCCTTCGGTCAGGGCCCGGAAGCCTGCTCCCCTCTCCCGGATGTTCTCGATGATGTCCAGGACGTGCCTAGTGTTGCGGCCCAGGCGGTCCAGTTCCACACGGTGAGTACGTCGCCGGCCTCCAGCCGGTCCAGAGCTCTGGACAGCTGAGGGCGTTCCACCGTGGAACCGCTGACGCCGCTATCGGCGAAGGTCCGGGCTGCGCCGGCGGCCTGGAGTGCAGTGAGCTGCAGATCGAGGTTCTGTTCCGCGGTGGAAACCGTCGCGTACCCGATAACGGCCACGGCCGACCCACCATTCTCTTAATCCCGATCAAATTGCCTTTATGAGGCAATCTGTTGTTGGACGGCATTCTGAGACTGTGGAAGGGCGTGTCGAACCGCCAATTCCTCGCCATTCCTCACGCCACCTCAAAAGCAATCCGAGCGTCTCAGTATTGGATCCTTTTCAAGACGGTACGGCCAGCCCGGCGGTGGCATGCATGACTGAGGACTTCGAGTGCCATTTCAGAGCTTCACTCCTGACGAGGTTCCCGAAGATTTGTTGTGTCGCCGTGCGGAAGTGCAAGTCGCCTGAGAGCTCCTGTGGCGTCACCCGGACTTCGTGGTCCCGGCACACCTCGAACATCTGGCGAGGATGTTCTGCGTCGGCTGCCGGCCATCGAGCAGAGGAGTCCGGCGTGACGTCTGACCGGCGCTGTTTTAGGGGACTGAAAGGGTGCGTGTGAGCTGCTGGGCTGAACGCTGGACCATGTGAGCGAGGGCCTCTACGTCGAGTTCGGGCAGGCGGAGTCTGGTGACGGTGGCGGTGATGGATCCAGCGATGGTGCCGTCGACGAAGTAGGGGGCACTGACGCCGAAGGCGTCGGGAATGCGCTCACCCTCGCCGGTCGCCCATCCGCGCTCCCGTATGGTTTGGAGATCGTTTTCGAGGGCTCGCCGGTCTGTTTGGGTGCGTTCGGTGAGGGGTTCGAGCGTGAGCGCGTCAAGATCACCGGGGGGACAGTGGGCGAGAATGGCTTTCCCGCCTGCGCCGGCGTAGAGGGGAATAGCCACACCTGAAGCAAGACCGTAGTGCAGAGGCCGGACGCCGTCCACCACTGTCGTCATCACGGCCTGTCTGGTGTCGGCATGGAATTGGATGAGTCCGATGGTTTCACCGGATTCCTTGGCAAGTCCGCGGAGAATGGGATGTGCGACAACAGCTGTGTCCACCGAAGGACCCAGATGGGCTGCCCAGTGAAACAGGCGGGGGCCGGGGTGCAGTGTGTCGTGGTGCTGCAGAGCCAGTCCTGTGGTCAGGGCGGTGGAGACCAGGCGGTTGGTGGTGGCTATGTTGGCTCCAATTCCGCGCGCGAGCTCGTAGCCGGTGGGCAGCCCGTCGGGTTCGGCAACCAGCGCGGTGACCAGACGGGCAAGGCGTTCCACGGCAGTGGAACCGGGAGGGTACGTGATGGGTGTCAGATTCCCCGATGCTTGATTTCCGGCACATGCGGCTTCGATGTCGCGGGCCGCTTGCCGCGCCATCGGGCCGAATCGGGCAAGGTCCTCGTCGCCGGTGAGAAAGCTTGGACGGGTGATCGAGACGGATCCGGTCAGTCCGTGACATTGAAATGACGCTGCAGCACCCGCGGCCAGGGGAAATTGCTGCCCGACGCTGATCGTGTATCCGGCGCGGCGGTCCTCGGTGAGGAGTCGTTCCAGTTCGGCGCGCTCGGTGACGGTATCGGGAGTGTGCGCCTCCAGCTGCCGTTCACCCAGGGCGCCGATTCCCAGTCGGCCCAGGATCGAGCGGCCGGTTGCGCCGGCGTGGAGGGGCAAGACCGTCCCGGGCTCGAGCAGATACTTGATGGGTCCGGGCCGCCGCCGGCAAGCGACAACAACGGCGCTGGGTCGTGGTGCGTCGTGAACAGCGATAAGGACAGTCGCATCGGATTGTTCGCCCAGGCGTTCAATGATCGCTTCAGCGCTGCGCAGCAGCGGGTGGCGTGCGTGCAGTGCGGCACCTAGGACACGCAGCCGCGGTCCGACCTGATAGTTTCCGTTGCCGCTGACGGCCGCCAGCCCGTGTTCTTCCAGGCCGAGCAGGACACGGTTAACGGTGCTGCGGCTCGCGCCCAAGGCCAGTGCGAGTTCACGTACGCCGGTCGCATCTGGGCGGGTCACCAAGGCGTGCAGGACCTCAACAATGCGCTCGTTCCCTGCTACGCCACTCTCGCTGACCACGGTTCCACCACTCTCTTGATACTCCGGGTCCCCCTCGGGGCCGGATCTGCTTTCACCACGCTACCGTCAGCGAAGGCGGCAGCGGTGGAGGGACAGACGCATTCGTCCCCGCCATGGGCGCTTGACAGCACACCATGGCGCACATCACACTTGAAATACATATTAGGACACTGTCCCATTTTTTATAGGAGCAAAGATGCCCCAGGTTAGTCAGTCCGTTCCCCCGGTAGCGGACGCCGTTCATCTGAAAAAAGCGAAGAAGGCCACCGCTGTCGCGGCGTTCGGCACCTTCATCGAGTACTACGACTTCAGTGTCTTCGGCTATGTCGCCGCGACGCTCGCCGTGGTGTTCTTCCCCAGCGGCGATCCGGTGGCGGGCCTGCTCAATACCTTCCTGGTCTTTGGCACGGCCTTTCTGGTCCGGCCGCTGGGCGCGATCTTCTTCGGACGCATCGGGGACCGCCTCGGACGGCGGGCCAGCCTCATCGGCTCGGTCATCCTGATGAGCGCAGCTGCCGGGTTCACCGCGCTGCTGCCGACGTACGCGCAGATCGGTATCTGGGCACCGATCCTGCTGGGCCTGCTGCGGATGCTGCAGGGCCTCTCTGCAGGCGGTGAGATCGGCGGCGCGGCCACCTATATCCGCGAGTGGGCCCCGGTCGAGCGCCGCAACCTCTATATCTCCTTTATTCCCAGTGTTGGTGTGCTCGGCAAGGCCGGCGCTGCGGGACTGGCCGCCCTGGCGGCCACGTTCGTGCCCGCGGCGGAGATGGAGTCGTGGGGATGGCGGATCCCGTTCCTGCTCGCGATCCCGCTGGGCATCCTCTGCCTGATCATGCGGCTCAAGATCGAGGACAGTCCTGAATTTACCCAGAGCGCGGGCAAGGGCCAGACGACCCGGACCCCCGTCGCTGATTTGTTCCGGAACCACCGCTCGCGCCTGACGAAGGTCTTCTTCATCTCCCTTGTGCAGAACATCGGCACCTACCTCGGCACCGTCTACGTGGCCGTCTACTTCAGCACCGTACTGCACTTCTCCAAAGCCGAGGCAGCGACCATAGTCCTGATCGCCGTCACCGCCGCGGCGCTTCTTATCCCCCTCGCCGGCCAACTCGGCAGCCGCATCGGCAGCAAACGCCTGCTGACGGCCTCCTACATCGCCTACATCGCGCTCACGTTCCCCTCCTTCATGCTCATGAATGCCGGCTCGGTGTCGCTGGCGATCTTCGGACTGCTCCCGGCATGGTGCCCTACGCCCTCTGCCAGGCCGGCACCTACGCGGCCATGCCGGAGTTCTTCCCCGTCGAGGTCCGCCACACCGGCGTCGCCTTTGGCCACAGTGTCGGGGCCGTGCTCGGCGGTGCCGGCGCCCCGTACGTGGCTACCTGGCTGATCGACAGCACGGGCAACAGCATGATCCCGGCCTACATGCTCATCGCCTTCGGCGCCCTGGGCCTGGCCGTGCTGCTCGGCACGGTACGCAAGAACACCCTGACCCCTGCCTCCCATCTCTACCGCTAGGAACACCGTGCCGACCTTTTACGTCTCTGACGAGATCCACACCGATGTGCGGGCAGAACTCAGCGCGCTGGGCCAGGTCCATCTGGGCTACGGCCCGGACGCCGTCCGCTACCAAGACGTCCGCGACGGTATTGACGCCGTCCTGCTGCGCGCCGAACTCTTCGACCGGGAAAAGATCGACAGTTCCCCCCGGCTGCGCATCATCGCCCGCCACGGAGTAGGAACGGACAACGTCGATATCGAGGCGGCCACCGACGCAGGCATCTGGGTGACCACCACTCCGGGCAGCAACAGCCGCGCCGTCGCCGAGCACGTCTTCGCCCTCCTGCTCTCCCTGGCAAGGAAGGTCCCCTACGGGGCCGCCCAAACCACTTCCGGGCAATGGGCGTCCGCCAAACCCCAGATGAACGGCTTCGAACTGCACGGCCGCACCCTCGGACTGCTCGGATTCGGCAACATCGCCCGCATGGTCGCCGGAATTGGGCAGGGATTCGGCATGCATGTCCTGGTCCACGATCCCTTCGTAGAAGAATCCGCCATCCAGGCCGCAGGTGCCTCTCCGGCGACTATCGATGAGGTTCTCGCCGGCTCTGACGTTCTCAGCCTGCACATGCCGCTGACCGAACAGACCGCCCAAATCATTGATGCCGAGGCCCTGGCACGAATGAAGCCAGGATCGGTGTTGATCAACACCTCCCGCGGCGGCCTCATTGATGAACAAGCCCTGGCCCGGGCGTTGCAGGACGGCCATCTGGGCGGGGCCGGGCTCGATGTCCTTGAAGGGGAGTCCGTGGACATGAAGGACCCCATCGCACACTCCAAGATCCAGATCGCAGGGGTGCCGAACCTGATCGTGACCCCGCATGTCGCCGGCCAAAGCGAAGAGGCCTTTCTTGCCGCCGGAAGCGGCGCGCTGCAGGCCATCCGGCAGGCCCTCGCCGGCCAGCGGCCAGCACACGCAGTGAACACCATCGCTGCCCCCGCCCACGCCTAACAGAGGGAAGAACGTCGTGCCGTCCCACCAGCCGGCGCGCATGCCCGGCCCGAACCAATCCCTAGAACCGCTTCATTGCGTGACGCAGCGGCCCAAATTCGCACCGATCGAGCTAGCGAGAGACACCATGTTTATCGACGCATCAACCAAATCACTCACCGTCAGCCCCCGTCCAACCAACGCTCCCTCAGGGCTCATCAAAAGCCTGAAGAGGTACCCCACAGCCAATGTCGGTGACGCCATGGACCGGCTCAACCTCATGGACACCGGCATCGCATCACAATGGGCCAACGCCCGGTGTGTGGGTCCGGCACTGACCGTGCTGACCCGGGAGGGCGACAACCTGGCCATTCACCGCGCCCTCGACGACGCCGAACCCGGTGACGTGCTGGTCATCAACGCCCTCGGAGGAACAACACGGGCCGTATTCGGCGATCTCCTGGCCGAAATCTGCCTCGCCAAAGGCATCGCCGGTGTCATCATCGACGGACTGACCCGCGACCGCGCGGCAATAAGGGAACTTGGCCTGCCCGTCTGGGCCCGCGGGGCCTCACCGGCAGGACCCGCCAAATACGGGCCCGGCGCCGTCTCCGTGCCGGTGGCCTGCGGCGGCACCGTCGTCAACCCCGGCGACCTCATCACAGCCGACGATGACGGGGTCGCCGTCATACCCGTCGAACGCGCCYAGGGCATCCTCACCAGGCTCGCGGACATCGACAAATTCGAGGAAGATCTCCGGGTGAGAATACGGAACTCCGCCGTACGTGCAGCAGCGCCGGCCATGGCAAGCACCAACTAAGAACCCCAGCGGCGCTCATCGTCTAACCCGCCGCCATCACCACCTCCCCGACTCCCGGCCGGGATGTCATCGACAGAAACACCGGTGGCCTCTGTGGCATAAGCCCAGAGGCCACCCCCGGCCACGCCGCATCAGGTCCACTTCCGCATCGCCCACCAAGACCGAGGAAAACGAGAGATGACCAGATACCGCCATCACGAATGGGCACGCCTCATCGGCGCCCCGGTCGAAATCCAGAAACATGGTGAAGTCATCCGCACAGGGATCGTCGACGACGCGATGCCCGACTCCTCCATGATCTGGATAGCATCCGACGAAAAGTCCACCAGGATACTCTTCGAAGCCGCTCAAGGCTTCCAGGTCTGGGTTGAACCCAGACAACTCGAAGGAATCTCCTCCTACCGCATGACCACTGGCGCCCTTCACGACTAAACCGCTTCGAGCCGGGAGTGCGGTCAGCAAATCGTGCACCGTCCTGCATTTTGTCAACGGCCGTCTGCATCAAACGGCAGCTACTACAGCGCTGAGGCCCACTGAAGTCGATTTCGGCGCTATCTCCAGCATCTCAAATACGATCGATATCTTTAGTCGTCTGCGGGCCGTCCGTCATGTAGTTCACGTGGGTTTGGAGCTCTGGTTGCTTCGTTGTGGATGGGTTAGCGTCTTGTCCGTCCACGAGGCAGCTGACAGGAGCGGCGATGCGGGTATCGAAGGTGTTGGATCCGGCAAGCAATGCGGTGTCGTACACAGTGGTCGGCGTGGCCGGTGTTGTAGAACCGGTGGAGCGTTACCTCCGGTATTTGGCCGAGACTGAGCGGTCACCGAACACGATCAAGGCCCACGCCCACGATTTGAAGGACTGGTTCGTTTTCCTGGACGAATACGGGCTCGACTGGCAGTCGGTGAAGCTGGAAGACGTGGGGGCGTTCATCCGGTGGCTGCGACGTCCGCCGGACATGCGTGGCCAGGTCTTCTCGGTGCTTCCCACGATCGGGCACCATTGCGGTGAGGCGACGGTGAACCGCAAGCTTTCCACCGTATCGATCTTCTATCAGCATGCCGCCCGCCATGGCCTTGACCTCGGCGAGTTGATCACGTGCTGGGACCCGTCCGCCCGCCAGGGTGGCTGGAAACCCTTCCTGCACCACATCAGCAAGGGTGCCGCGAAACAGCGCCGGGTGGTGAAGCTTCCCGTGACGGCAAGGATTCCCCGCCTGCTGGCCCCCGACGAGGTCCAAAGCATTCTGGATTCGTGTGAGCATCTCCGGGACCGGTTGCTGTTCGCGCTGCTCCATGACGCCGGTATCCGGATCGGTGAGGCTTTGKGGCTCCGACATGAGGACATCGCCGTAGCCGAACGGGAAGTCACTGTCTGCCGGCGCAACAACACCAACGGTGCGCGCGCAAAGTCGCCCCATTCGCGAACCGTCCCCGTCACCGCCGAACTGATCCGGCTGTATGCCGACTACCTCGACGTCGAATACGGTGACCTGGATTCCGACTACGTCTTCGTCAACCTGTGGGGCCGGCCCTACGGGCAGGCAATGACATATGCCGCCGTCCACGACCTGGTGCGGCGGCTCCGGCGGCAGACGGGCATCGCCTTTGATCCGCACTGGTTCCGGCACACATATGCCACTCGGATGCTCCGGGAGAACGTCCCGATCGAAGTGGTCTCTAAGCTGCTGGGCCATGCGAGCCTGACGACGACGGTCAACACCTACGCCCATATCTCCAGCGATGACGCCCGCCTCGCGCTGGCCGATGCGGGCTGGTTCGCCTCCAATACGGTGACGATATGACGACCCTGCATCCCGTGCCCTCACGAAACGACCCACTGCCGGTCCGGACGGGCCCCCGGGGGAAGGCTTACCCGGATGCCGCGCCTTGGGAGACCGAGTTTCCCAAGGACGTCTGGCATGCGAGAGACCTCGGTATCAACGCCCGTAGCCTGGTCACGGTCCACTTCGAAAACATCACCCGGCCCTGGTTGAAGCAGCTGGCCAAACGATGGGCCCGCTGGCGGCTGACGACCGGACTAACAGTGGAATCCGCGGTGCTGGGAACCAAAGCCGTGGAAAGCTTCAATGCCTTTCTGGATTCAACGAGGATCCCGGTCACCGGCACCGCCGATATAGACCGGGAGGTGATCGAAGGGTTCCTGGCATACCTGCACACCCATACGGCCGGGACGACGACGTACCGGATGCGGATCGGCCAGTTCAACACGTTTCTCCTCACCATGCGCCGTCACGGATGGGTGACCGATCTGCCCAGTACGGCCCAGATCTACACCGAGGACTATCCCAAAGAGACGGTCCGGCAACCCCGGGCGTTGAGTGAACACGTCATGGCCCAGCTGGAAGACCCTGAAAATCTTGCCAAAATGGCCAGCCCGCATCACCGGCTGATCACCGTGATTCTGATCCGGTGCGGGCTGCGGATCAGCGACACCGTGGCCCTGACCCAGGACTGCATTACTCGGGACAAGGACGGTGCCCCGTATCTGCGGTATCTGAACCACAAGATGAAACGCGAGGCGCTCGTCCCCATCGATGAGGAACTCGAACGGGCCATCGCGGAGCACATCCTCTACGTCAACGGCACGGGCAACTCCGGGACACGCCAGCTTTTCGCCCATGACCGGGTGGACGTTTACGGCGCCGGACACCTCAGCCCAGGCTCTTACAGCACCGCTCTTCGGCGATGGGTCAGGGACTGCAACGTCACCGACGAAAACGGCACCCCTGCGGTGGTCAGCCCGCACCGTTTCCGCCACACGCTGGGCACCAGACTGATCAACCTCGACGTCCCGCAGGAGGTAGTCCGCCGGATCCTGGACCACGATTCCCACCAGATGACGGCCCACTACGCCAGACTCAGCGACACAACCATCCGGCGGCACTGGGAAGCTGCACGGAAAGTCAACGCATCCGGCAGCGTCGTCGAACTTGATCCCGACGGTCCCCTCGCCGAGGCCGCCTGGTCCAAACAGCGCCTCGGCAGGGCGACCCAGGCACTTCCCAACGGTTTCTGCGGCCTCCCGGTCCAGAAGACCTGCCCGCATGCCAACGCCTGCCTGACCTGTCCCATGTTCATCACCACCGCCGACTTCCTCCCGCAACACCGCGAACACCGGACGCAGGTCGTGCAGATCATCTCCGCAGCCGAAGCTCGCGGCCAGCAGCGGCTCGCCGAAATGAACACACGGGTGCTCGGCAACCTGGACCGCATCATCCAAACACTCGACAACGGAACGCGAGAAGGCCCCAGCCACTTACTCGAGGAGGACAACCGTGCGGGCAGATAACAGCCGCCACATCCGGCTGGCCGCGGAGCGTCGGCACGAACTCACCCGTTCCAAAGCCGTCGCCGCACTCCGCGATCTCCAAAACCAGGGCGGCCCCGTCACCTTCGAAGCCGTCGCCGCCGCCGCCGGCGTATCCCGCTCCTGGCTCTACACCCAGCCCGACCTCCGGGCGGACATCATCGGGCTGCGCGAGGACCGCCCACAACAACCGCGCGCACGCCGAAGCAGCGCCAGCACGGACTCCCTGCGCGCCCGACTCAGCGCATCGCTGGAACGGAACCGCGAGCTCTCCACAGAAATCGAGCACCTCAGACACCAGTTGGCGCTTGCACTGGGACACTCGCGGAGTCGGAACACCAGCGGACCCTAAGGGAACCCGGTGTCGAACGCTGTACCTGGTTCTGCTGGACGTGTATTTTCTGCATCAGAGACAAAAGTGAGCGGGGGACTCAAAATGCAAGAAGCGGATGCGGGGGCGGAGTCACGCTGGACTAAAGCAGCGTCGAGGGCGGAGGGCTTGACTGACCTTGGGATAGGTGGGGCGGTCCGCCGGTACTTTTTGGTGCATTTCCCATTGACGGTTTTGGCTGGACTTGTCGTCGGATTCGCCCTGGCCTCCCTTTGGCCGGACGTCGCCGAGGGTTTCCTTCGGTCCGGGTTGTATCTAGGCTCGCTACTGGGAGGCCTCGGCGTTCTTGTTGTTGGCTGGGTCTATGGAAGCAAGAAAGTGTCCCCCATGGTCCGGGACCACCCAGTCGGAGTCACGTTGGGCTTGACGGCAGAGGAAGTGAAGCACGTCCGACGCCAGGTTCTGGGCAAAGAGCCGATCGACATCAACCACATATCGGTCCTCAGAGGTGCGGCAGTTCAGATCCGGGCGGGTCTGGCCAAGCAATTGCTCTGGTCGCCCGGTCTCTTGATCTACTTCGCCGGGCAATCCCTGTCTCGAGGCATCCACTCCTTCCTAGACGTCATGATGATCGTGCTGCTGCTGGCCATGGTTGTGCTCTCAAGTCTTACGGCCCGCCAGTTCCACCAAACCGGCTTGTTCCTCACCTCCACGTCCCCCACTGGATCCGACGACCCGAACTGATCAGGATGTTGTGCGGCCGTCGCGTCACCGAATACCTGGGAATAGTGGAGCAGTCGGGCCATTAGACGCTTCCAGCCGCAAAGGAACCGTTTACTGGCGGAGAGACCGCAATTGCCACTGCAAACGACTTCAAAAAACGACGCTGAGGCTGCAGCCGTTCAGCAATCAAGCATCGGACGTGTCACGATTCTCAGTTTGCTCCTCGGGCACGCGGGCCTGTGAGAGATGTGTCGTGGACACTTTCCACATCGGATGTGCCGCGCCATCTAGGCACCGACGAAGAGGGACTAAAGATATCGGTCGTATTTGAGATGCCAGGGAGACGACCGAAACCGATTGGGCTTCGACGCTGCAGTGGTTGCCGTTTGGTGCAGAGACGTTTGACGGCGGCCACGGCGGCTGAGTGGGCGATTTTCCCGCTCACCAGATCCTGATGCCAAGCGTTCCGCCACGGTCAGCAGCGCCGGATTGTGGGCATGGATCGCAGCGCCCGAATCGGAGGACATATCGTCGCCGTCCAGTCCGTCATCCCTGCGGCGCAGCCAGTACGCCCAACAATCTCCCCCGCCATGCTTGCTCTTGAAACGAATGCCCAGAGGCAAGCTCCCGTCGTCCAGCTCCTGGTCGCGGATCCACGTGGCGATAATGGTCGTCGCCGCCCGGTTCTCACCGTGGAGGACGCCGAGGGTGAGCTGAGATATGCCGAGTTCATCGCTGATCTTCTCGCCGATACCGCCCCCTAGGTGTACTGAGCCATCAGGTTGGTGACACCCGGGTGATGGGTGTGGTTCCGATGCCGGTGTGGATTCGTTCAGTGTTGTAGTGCTGGAGCCAGGGCGCAAGTGCGGATTGGCGGTCGTTACTGCTGGTGAAGACCTGCCGGTGGGCCCATTCGGTTTGCAGGGTCCGGTTGAAGCGTTCGGCTTTGCCGTTGGTCCAGGGGCAGTGGGGCTTGATGAAGCGCTGAACTGCTCCGAGATCTGCGACTGCCTGACGGAACATTGTGGAGTTGCGGTAGGCGAAGGCGTTGTCGGTGATGACGCGTTCGATCCGTTGGATGCCGTGGCCGGCGAAGTAGCCCGCGGCGCGGGTGAGGAACCCGGCCGCTGTGGCGCCCTTCTCATCGGGAAGGACCTCGGCGTAGCCGATGCGGGAGTGGTCATCGATCGCGACGTGGACGTAGTCGTAACCGATTCCGCGTCCCTTGACCTGCTCCGAGCGGCCGTGGGCCCGCCAGCCGCCGCCGTCCGGGATGCGTCCGAGCTTCTTGACGTCCAGATGGACCAGTTCCCCGGGCCGTGCCCGCTCGTACCGCTTCGCCATGGTCCGGGCGGCGCGGATCGGGGCACCCGTCAGCGGATCGCAGTCCGCCAGCCGCGGGACCCCGTGCCGGTGCAGGATCCGGGACACGGTCCGGGCCGGGACGCCGGTGAACGCGGCGATCCGCAGCGGACCGAACCGTAACGACCGCCGGGCGTCCAGGACGGCTAGCTCACGGTCGGAACTCGTCCGGGCCGGTGATGACCTCGGCCGGCTTGAGCGGTCCGGCAGACCGGCTGCGCCCTCGGCGCGGAATCGTCGGATCCACCGGTACGCGGTCTGCCGGGACACGCCCAGTTCGGCAGCGATATGGGCGACCGGGCGGCCGGCGGCCACCCGGTCAACGATCAGGAGTCTTCCATGAACCGTCAACCCGGCATTAACGTGGGACACGAGGACCTCCGAGCGCCAAGTGTGTGAACTAGACAGCTCCACTTAGCCCGGAGGTCCTCCTCGTTTTCAAGCCCCACATGTCAACAACGTCCCGGCTCAGTACACCTAGGGCTGCGATGGAGTCAGGGTGCTCGACATCAACCCACCAACCTGCGTTATCCAGGCTGAGCTGGTAGGTGCTGCGCCGGTCGCGCCAGTGCCGCGGCATCTTGACCTGGTTGCCCCAGTCGTCTTTGACGCCCTTGACGCAGTCCTCCAGGGTCATCCCCATGAAGTCGGCTCCTTTTGCATCGGGTGCTTGGCGCCAAGCTTCAAGGTGTAGCCGGACAGCACCTCCGCGAAGGCGATCTCGTCATTGTCGGAAATGTAGACCGTGGAGCCGGGAGTGTCATAGCGGCTCCAGCCTGCCGGCTCATCACCGCTCAGGCGCCCGCGGATCCAAGGCACCGCGGTTGGTGGTGGTAACCCTGCGGCCGGACCGGAAGTCATCCAGGACCCAGAGCGGATCTAATGCTGCTTCGCTATTCGACTGAAGCTGAGCGTAGCCTCATGGACCGGACGTTGGGCAATCCCGAGCATGTATCGTCGGCAACGGTGGTCGAATTGTTGGAAGCCGTGAAGAACGAGATGATCCTGTCCCCTAACTCCGAGCGTGATGCGGCCCTTGCCTCGGTGACAACCATGCAACGCGAAGCGCCTTTCAGTCGTTTCCACGGCAAAATGTGGTTCCCGTTCAAGCTGCGATTGCTGTGCTAAGTGGGCTCAAATCTGATTGACATTCCCACCCCGCCGGCAGCAGGAACGCCAAGATCCCAACCGGCGTGTCGCGCCAGGCAGGTCCCCCGTTGCGCAGGCCTCCCAGCGGGCTGACCCCGTTTGGTTGCCGTACCTATTTTGCCCGGCAGGTGGCCGGAGTATCGTGGTGCGGAGCTGGCCGGGCCGGTCCCGTCCGGCCAGGCAGCAAGCAGTGCTCACAGCGCGTCCATTGGCGATCGCCTAGGAGTGGCCATGACTTCGCCCAGCGTCCCTATACCGCAGCCCCCCACGAGGCCGGTGGTCGGCAATTTGCCGGACATCGACTCCAGCAAGGGAATCCTGGGAATAGTCGAGCTGGCGGAGCGGTACGGCCCCATAGTCCGCATCCAGTTCTTCAACCGCAGTATCGTCGCCATCTCTTCCCAGCAGCTCGTCAACGAGGTGTGCGATGAGTCCCGGTTCGGCAAAGTGCTGGGCGTTGCCCTGCGGCAGGTGAGGCAGTTCGCCGGCGACGGCCTGTTCACCGCAGATACACAGGAACCCAACTGGCAAAAGGCACACCGGATCCTGATGCCGGCGTTCGGGCCTGCAGCGCTGAAGCGGATGTTCGCCGGCATGGACGACATCGTCGAGCAGCTGCTGCTCAAGTGGGAGAGGCTGGGCCCCACGGCGCGGATCGACATTCCGGACAGCACCACCCGCCTGACGCTGGACACCATCGCCCTGTGCTCGTTCAACTACCGGTTCAACAGCCTCTACCGGGAGGAGATGCACCCGTTCGTCGGCGCCATGGTCCGCGCCCTGGTTGAATCCGGGGACCGGGCGCGCAGGCTCCCAGTGCAGAACAAGATCATGCTGCGCAGGCGGCACCAGCTCGAGGAAGACCATGCCCTGATGTTCGAGGTCGCCGAACAGATCATCAGCGACCGGCGGCGCAACCCCAGCCCGCCGGGCAGCGAAGACATCCTGGACACCATGCTCAGCGCGGCGGACCCGGTGACCGGTGAGCGTTTATCCGATGAAAACATCCGCTATCAGATGGTCACATTCCTGATTGCCGGGCACGAGACTACCAGCGGCTTGCTGTCCTTTACACTCTACGAACTGCTGCGCCATCCGGGCGTCCTGGCCAAGGCGCGCGCACAAGTGGACGAGGTCCTTGGCACCGAAAGCGCCAGGTTCGAGCACCTGCCCCGGCTGGGGTACCTGGACCAGATCCTTAAGGAAACGCTTCGGCTGTGGCCCACCGCCCCGGCGTTCAACGTGACTCCTTACGAGGACACGACGCTCGGCGGCCGCTACGAAGTCCCCGCGGGCCAGCCCATCATGATCCTGATCCCGCAACTGCATCGGGACAAGGCGGCCTGGGGCGAGGACGCCGGCATCTTTGACCCTGAGCGGTTCTCCCCGGAACGGGCCGCCGAAATCCCCGCCAATGCCTGGAAGCCCTTCGGCAACGGGCAGCGCTCCTGCATCGGCCGGGGATTTGCCCTGCAGGAGGCCATGCTCTTCCTGGCCAAGCTCCTGCAGCGCTTCGAGGTCACGGCGGCGGACCCGGGCTATGAGCTGCAGATCAAACACACGCTGACCATGAAGCCTGAAGGGCTGTTCATCCACGTGCGCAGGCGGGACGTCACCATCGCGGCCAGCCCCCGGGCCGACGTCGAACAGGCACGGCAGGCCGAAGCCGCAGCGGCGGCCGCCGCGCCCAACGGCGTCCCGATCCGGGTGCTCTACGGTTCCAATGCAGGCACGTCCAAGGACTTCGCCCAGCGCCTCGCCAACGACGCCGGACGGCGCGGCTACAGCCCCACCATCGGTCCGCTCGACGAGGCGGCCGGCGGGCTGCCCACGGAGGGTCTCGTCGCGATCGTGACGTCCTCCTACGAGGGGCAGCCGCCGGACAACGCCCGAAAATTCGTGGCCTGGACCGAGGGCCTGCGGCCGGGCGCCCTCGCCGGGGTGCGGTACACGGTCTTCGGCAACGGCAATAAGGACTGGGCGCGAACGTACCAGGAGGTCCCCAAGGCCATCGACGCCCGGCTCGAGGCAGCCGGTGCCACGCGGATCTATGCCCGGGGCGAGGCCAACGCCCGCGGCGACTTCTTCGGCGATTTCGACGAGTGGTACGCGGGATTCTGGCCCGCGGTGGACGCCGCCCTGGGGCAGCGGACCAGCCCGCCGACAGCGCAGCCCGAGCTGGAACTGCAGTTTGTCGGGAACGTCCGGGATCCGATGCTGCGCCAGAACGGGCTGGCGCTGGGCACCGTCGTCGCGAACCGGGAACTGGTCGATCTGGCCAAGCCCGGCGCCCGGTCCAAGCGGCATGTCGAGATCGCCCTGCCCGAGGGGATGAGCTACCGGACCGGGGATTATCTGGCCGTGCTGCCCCTGAATCCCAGCGAACTCGTGCAGCGGGCCCTGGCCCGTTTCAACCTCGATTACGACTCGCACGTCCARCTGGCCATGGAGCGCGGGGACACCTTCCTGCCCACGGGCGCGCCGGTGGCCGTGGGCGAACTGCTGAGCAGCTACGTGGAGCTCGCAGTCCCCGCCACCCGCACCCAGCTCGAGGACCTGGCGGATGTCGCGGCCGATCCTGCCCACCGCGCCGAACTTGAGGCCCTGGCCCAGGACCGCGGGCGGTACGCGGCCGAGGTCCTCGACAAGCGCGTTTCCCTCCTTGACCTGCTGGAGACGTATCCGTCATGCCAGCTGTCGTTCACCTCGTTCCTGCAACTGCTGACCCAGCTGACCCCCCGGCGGTACTCCATCTCCTCGTCCCCGCTCTGGAGCCCCGACCACGTGACCCTGACCTTCGCCGTCATCCAGGCTCCGGCGTGGTCCGGCCGCGGGGTCTTCGAAGGGGCCTCGTCCACCTACCTCGCCCAGGCCAGGCCCGGGTCAAGGGTCGCGGTTACTGTCCGCCCCTCGAACGCGGCCTTCCACCCGCCGCCCTCCCTGGCGGTCCCGCTCATCATGGTCTGCGCGGGGACGGGGCTAGCCCCCTTCCGCGGGTTCGTCCAGGACCGGGCGCTGCGGGCCGAGGCCGAGGAGACGACGCCGGCACCTGCCCTCCTGTTCTTCGGCTGCCGCGCCCCGGACACCGACTTCCTCTACCGCTCGGAACTCGCGTCGTGGGCGGACCAAGCCAACCTCGATCTGCGGCCGGCCTTTTCCACCGCACCCGAGGACGGCCTGAAATACGTCCAGGACAGGCTCTGGGCAGACCGGGCCGACGTCGTCGAGCTGGTCCGGCAGGGCGCCACGGTCTATGTCTGCGGCGACGGCAAGCACATGGCGCCGCAGGTAAGGGACACGTGCGCCCTCATTTACCAGGAAGCGACCGGCGCCTCCAAGGCGGATGCCGAGGCCTGGATGGATGAAGTGGAGCGCACCCACGGCAGGTACGTGGCCGACATCTTCACCTGAGGCCGGCCGGTGCCGCCTAGCGGTGGTTGAACTCCGGCTGCCGCTTCTCGGTGAAGGCGGCCATGCCTTCCTTCTGGTCCTCCGTGGCGAACAGCGAGTGGAACACGCGCCGTTCAAACAGCACGCCCTGGGCAAGCCCGGTCTCAAACGCGGCGTTCACCGCTTCCTTGGCCACCATCGCCACCGGCTTGGATTTGGACGCGATCACCTCGGCGGCCTTCAGCGCCTCCTCGACGACGTCCGCGGCGGGGACCACCCGGGACACGAGGCCCGCGCGTTCGGCCTCCTCGGCGTCCATGAAGCGGCCGGTCAGGATCATGTCCATCGCCTTGGACTTGCCCACTGCCCGGGTCAGGCGCTGCGAGCCGCCCATGCCGGGGAGCACGCCAAGGTTGATTTCCGGCTGGCCGAACTTGGCGTTGTCCCCGGCGATGATGAAGTCGCACATCATCGCCAGCTCGCAGCCGCCGCCGAGCGCAAAGCCGGACACGGCTGCCACGACGGGGATGCGGAGCCGGGTGAAGTCTTCCCAGCCGCGGAACCAGTCCGCCGCGTACATGTCCATGTAGCCCTTGGACTGCATTTCCTTGATGTCCGCGCCGGCCGCAAAGGCCTTCGCCGAACCGGTCACCACCACGGCACCGACCCCCGGGTCCGCGTCCATCCCGGCGACTGCCTTCACCAGCTCGTCCATCGTGGCCTTGTTCAGGGCATTGAGGGCCTCGGGCCGGTTGAGCGTCACGAGGCCCACGCGGCCGCGGCGCTCCACCAGGATGTTTGCGTACTGTTCCGTCATGGGTGGTCCCCTTAGGTGGTGCTGGTCTGGTTCTGGTTCTGATGTTGCGCGTTGGCTTCGGTCCGAAAACTAGTGCCCGGCCGTGCCTGCCTCGGATTTGCCTGCTTCCGACTTTTCCCGGATGTCGGTGATGATGCCGGAGAAGTCCCGGCCGGCACCGCCTTCCGCGGCAAACGTATCGTAAATTTCGGCCGCGAGCGGCCCGAGCCGGGCCGCGACGCCGGTGCTCTGCAACGCGTTGAGGGCCAGGTTGAGGTCCTTTGCCATGAGCGCCCCGGCGAAGCCCGGCTGGTAGTCCCGGTTGGCGGGGCTCGTCGGGACCGGACCSGGCACCGGGCAATWGGTGGTSAGCGMCCAGCAYTGKCCMGASGMGGYGGARGCGACGTCGAACAGCGCCTGGTGGGTCAGGCCGAGCTTCTCGCCCAGCACAAAGGCCTCACTGACGGCGATCATCGAGACGCCCAGGATCATGTTGTTGCAGATCTTGGCCGCCTGGCCGGCACCGTGCGCGCCGCAGTGGACCACCCGCTTGCCCATGACTTCCAGCAGGGGTTTGACGGCCTCGAAGTCCTCGGGAAGGGCACCGACCATGAACGTGAGCGTGCCGGCTTCGGCGCCCACCACGCCTCCGGACACGGGGGCGTCGACGGCGCGGTGGCCAGCCGCGACCGCGAGTTCTGCGGCCTCGCGGGCCTCGTCCACGTTGATGGTGGAGCAATCCAGGAACATGGTGCCCGGGGCGGCGGCTTCGAGCAGTCCGGGCGCACCGCCGGCACCGCGGTAGGCGTCAAGGAGGTGCTTGCCGCTGGGCAGCATGGTCAGCACGACGGCGGCGCCCGCCACCGCCTCGACAGCCGTCCCGGCAGTGGGAATGCCGTGCTCCCGGGCGGCGTCCAGAGCCGCCGGCACGACGTCGAAGCCGGTCACCCGGTAGCCGGCCTTGACCAGGTTGACGGCCATAGGGCCGCCCATGTGGCCCAGGCCGAGGAAGGCGATGGTGCCGGTAACCGGGGCTCCTGCGTCAGACATGGTTCTTCTCCTTGTTCTTCTCCGCGTTCTTCTCCTTCGGAGAGAGTTTTAGTTCGCGCCCGCCCAGCGGGGCGAAGTAGGCCGCGACGTCCGTCCCGGTGACCTCGGCGAGGGTGGCGGGTTTCCAGCGGGGATTGCGGTCTTTGTCCACCACCTGGGCGCGGATGCCTTCGCGGAAGTCCGGGCCGTCGAGGAAGCGCAGGCCGACGCGGTACTCCTGCTCCAGCGCCTGCTCCAGGCTCAGGCCGCGGACCCGGCGCAGGGATTCCAGCGCCACCTTGACCGCCGTCGGCGACTTGGCCTCGATGGTGTCCGCGGCTGCGGCGGCCTCCCCGGCCGCCTCTCCACCAAAGGCCCGCAGCCGGCGCAGGATTTCCCCGGCGTCGTCGCTGGAGTAGCAGGCGTCGATCCATTCCTGCTGTGCGGCCAGGGCTGAAGCCGGTGCCGGTTCGGCAAATCGGGCGACGGCGGCCTCCGCCTCCTCGGTTTCGAGCGCTGCCGCCAGGTCCGGCAAACGGCCGGAGGGCACGAAGCAGTCGGCGAGGCCCAGGAACAGCGCGTCCGCGCCGCTCAGATGGGCTCCGGTCAGGGCCGCATGGGTGCCGGTCTCCCCCGGCGAGCCGGCGAGCAGCAGGGTGCCGCCGACGTCGGGAACAAACCCGATCGTCGTTTCGGGCATGCCCGTGCGGGTGCGTTCGGTGACGATCCGTACGGAGCCGTGGGCCGAGATCCCCACGCCGCCGCCCAGCACCAGCCCGTCCATGAACGCGACGTACGGCTTGGGGTATTCGGAGATGAGCAGGTTCAGCCGGTACTCGACCGCCCAGAAGTCCGCGGTGGCGTCCCCGCCGTCGAGCATGTCCCGGTAGATGGCCACGATGTCCCCGCCGGCGCAGAGGCCCCGGTCCCCGGCGCCGCGGACCAGTACCGCGGCCACGGCGTCGTCGTCGGCCCAGAGCGTGAGCTGTTCGAGCATCGCGGCGGCCATGCCGGCCGTCAGGGCGTTGACGGCCGCGGGCCGGTTGAGCGTCACGACGCCGAGGCGGCCGCGCCGTTCAAACGTCACTTCCCCGGCCAAGGGTTCGCCGGCCGCTGCTCCACTGTCCGCCACCCGCGCAGCCTCCGCCCCCATCAGCTGCCTTCCGGCATGATGAAGCTGGCGCCCTGGCGGATACCGGACGGCCAGCGGCTGGTGACCGTCTTGGTCTTCGTGTAGAAGCGGAAGGCGTCGGCCCCGTGCTGGTTGAGGTCGCCGAATCCGGACGCCTTCCAGCCGCCGAAGGTGTAGTACGCAATCGGCACGGGGATGGGGACGTTGATGCCCACCATGCCCACCTGGACCCGGCTGGCGAAGTCGCGGGCGGCGTCGCCGTCGCGGGTGAAAATGGCCACGCCGTTGCCGAACTCGTGTTCGCTGCAGAGCCGCAGGGCCTCATCGTAGTCTTCGGCGCGGAGCACGCTGAGGACCGGGCCGAAGATTTCCTCCTTGTAGATCTTCATGTCCTTCGTGACGTTGTCGAACAGCGTGGGTCCGACCCAGAAGCCGCCGTCGTAGCCTTCCACCTTCAGGCCGCGGCCATCGGTCACCAGGCTGGCGCCTTCCTCGACGCCGGAGGCGATGTAGCCTTCGATCCGGTCCTTTGCGGAGGCCGCCACCACCGGGCCGAAATCGGAATCCTTGGCGAGGCTGTGGCCGACCTTGAGGCCGGCGATCCGCTCCTGCAGTTTCTCCACGAGGACGTCCGCGGTCTTCCGGCCCACCGGAACGGCCACCGAGATCGCCATGCAGCGCTCGCCCGCGGAGCCGAAGCCTGCCCCGATCAGGGCGTCCGCGGCCATGTCCAGGTCCGCGTCGGGCATGATCACCATGTGGTTCTTGGCGCCGCCGAAGCACTGCGCGCGCTTGCCGTTCGCCGCGGCGGTGGCGTAGATGTACTGGGCAATGGGCGTGGAGCCGACGAACCCGATGGCCTGGACCCGGGGATCCTCCAGCAGCGCGTCCACCGCTTCCTTGTCCCCGTTGACGACGTTGAAGACGCCGTCGGGGAGGCCCGCCTCGGTGAAGAGCTCGGCCAGCCGCAGCGGCACGGAGGGGTCACGTTCGGAGGGCTTGAGGATAAAAGCGTTGCCGGCGGCGAGAGCCGGCCCGGACTTCCACAGCGGGATCATGGCCGGGAAGTTGAACGGCGTGATGCCGGCAACGACGCCGAGGGGCTGGCGCATCGAGTGCACGTCGACGCCGGTTCCGGCGTTGTCCGAGAACTCGCCCTTGAGCAGGTGCGGGGCGCCGGCGGCGAATTCGACCACTTCGATGCCGCGCTGGATGTCACCCTTGGCGTCCGGGAAGGTCTTGCCGTGCTCGGAGGACAGCAGGGTGGCGAGTTCGTCCATGTGCTCGTTGACCAGGTCCACGAACTTGAGCAGGATCCGGCCGCGGCGCTGCGGATTCATCGCGGCCCATTCCACCTGCCCCTTTTCGGCGCTGGCGATCACGTTGCGCACTTCCTCGGTGCTGGCCAGCGGCAGCCGGGCCTGGACCTCGCCGGTGCAGGGATCATAGACGTCGCTGAACCGGCCGGAGGTACCCTCAACCCGCTGCCCGTCAATGTAATGGGATAGTTCTCGAACCATGACCGAATGCTCCTTTGCATGTGACCTAGATCATCTCTTCAGCCGAATATACTCGGACTTCCTACTAATTTCCAGAGGACGGAGCCGGCCGGCGGCTTCGTCCGGGGGCCAAGTTCGGTAAGTTAGGGACTGTGAAGATTGCTACCTGGAATGTGAACTCGCTCCGTGCCCGCGCCGACCGTGTAGAGTCCTGGCTTCAGCGCACGGACTGCGACGTCCTGGCCATCCAGGAAACCAAATGCAAGGACGAGAACTTCCCCTGGGAGCTCTTCGAGAACATGGGCTACGAGGTGGCGCACTTCGGCCTGAGCCAGTGGAACGGCGTCGCGATCGCCTCCCGGGTGGGACTCGACGACGTCGAACGCACCTTCCTGGACCAGCCCGTGTTCGGCAAGAGCGGCAAGGACGCCGTGCAGGAAGCCCGCGCCATCGGCGCCACGTGCGGCGGCGTCCGGGTCTGGAGCCTCTATGTCCCGAACGGCCGCGCCCTCGACGATGAGCACATGCCCTACAAGCTCAACTGGCTGGACATCCTGAAAACCCACGCCGGCACCTGGGTCAAGGAGGACCCCCAGGCGCAGATCGCGCTGATGGGCGATTTCAATATCGCGCCGCAGGACGATGACGTCTGGGACATCGACTTCTTCCGCGCCAACGCCATGACCCACGTCAGTGAACCTGAGCGGGCCGCCTTCCACGCCTTCGAGGAGGCCGGCTTCCAGGATGTCGTCCGCCCGTACACCCCGGGGCCCGGCGTCTACACCTACTGGGATTACACGCAGCTCCGCTTCCCGAAAAAGGAGGGTATGCGGATCGACTTCATCCTCGGCTCCCCGGCCCTGGCGGCACGGGTCACCGGTGCGATGATCGACCGCGAGGAACGCAAGGGCAAGGGCGCCTCGGACCATGCCCCGGTGATTGCGGAACTGGCGGACTAATGGCTGCCGGCCAGGGAAGCGTCGTGATCCAATGACGGGGAGCATCTACCACGGACAGTCCGGGCTGCCGTTCTCTTCCGCGCTCCGGATCTACGAGCCCCTCGAGGCGTTCCCCGAACAGCAACGGAAGACCCTGGAGGCCGCCGGCGCCGGCCAGGCGTCCCGCGCCGCTGTGGAGAACGCCGAGCTGCTGGCGTCCCTGGGCCGCATCACCCGGCCCGACGGGGATCCGTTTCCCACCGGCCGGACCGATCTGGTGCGCGTTGTCGCGGTCCCGGCCAGGCGGGCCCCGTCCGGCGCAACGCTCGACGCCGTCAAGTCCGGGACAGCGGCCGCCCCGCAGCCCGACCGGTTGCTGTACTGCCCCAGCCAGCTGGTCCTCCGCGCCGGGCTGGCCGCCAATGCCCTGATGGAAGGCATCCACGGGCCCCTGGCCCAGCTGCTGATCCCGGAAGAACAGCGGGACAAACACCAGGAACGCATTGATGAGGTGCGCGCCCACGATGGCCTGAGCCGGGTCCACACCAGGGCGTCCACGTGGGGCATTCCGTTCAGCTGGTTCTGCCTGTTCCAGGAATCGGATCCCACCGACGTCGTCGAAGCCGACGGCCACATTGTGACGGTCCGCATCCGCGCCGGCATCGGCAACGCGCTGGAGCGGGTGAGCTACGCGGTGGCGCACCTGGCCCTCGCCGCGCCCGATCTCGACATGCTTGAGGATTTGACCCAGCTCACGGAATGGCTCGAGCTCTTCCACCCGGACTCGGCAGTGGAACTCGACTACGGCGGGGTGGCTGACAAGGTTTATCCGGATGATTCGCCGCTGGACGTACGCCTCGGCATCGAGTGCTTGGCGGAGGGGGACATGACCGGCGCCGCCGCGGCCTACCGCCGGCTGGCCTCGCGTTGGGTGCCAATCCGCCAGCTGGCCCGCGCGTCCTAGCCCGGCCCGAACGCCGCTAGCGGAGCCGCGCGGACTGGCGCAGCGGCGGCGCCGTCGTCGTCCGGATAATCAGCCGGTGCGGCGCCACAGCCGACTGCACGGAGCCGGAAATGCCGTCGAGCTCGTCCAGCAGCATTTTGGTGCCGAGTTCGGCCTGCTGGTCCGGGCGCTGCCCGACTGTGGTCAGGCCCATGGCCTCGGCGAAGTCGTGGTCGTCGATGCCGATGACCGAGAGGTCCTCCGGGACGCGCACACCGGCTTTGTTGGCCTCGAAGATGATGCCCATGGCCATCTCATCGGAGGCGCAGAAGATTGCTGTGGGCTTGGGACCGTCGGCGGCCCAAAGGCGGCGGAATGCCTCCTGACCGCTGCGCACGGTGAAGTCCCCCCAGAGGTCCCATTCGGCCCGGACGGGCAGCCGCGCCTCGCCCATGATGTCGTGGAAAGCCTGGATCCGGACCCTGGGGACGTCGAAGTTGAGGTCGGTTTCGTCGTCGCCGTGCAGGAGCGCGATGTCCGTGTGGCCCAGCCCGATCAGGTGGCGCACTGCGGTGGCGGCCGCGGCGTAGTCGTCGATGCCGATGTAGGGGCACTCCTCGACATGACCTCCCACCACCACCAGCGGGATGTCGATTTTCTGGAGATGCTCGATTTCCTCGTGGGTGAGCGCCATGCAGAGGACCAGCAGGGCGTCGATCTGCTTGTAGACCATGGTCTTGCTGAAGAGCCGCTCACGGTGGCTGCCGTGGCCGCCGAGGTTGAAGAGGGAAAGGTTGTACTGCCGGGAGTGCAGTTCCCGGTCGGCGCCCTCGATGGCCTTGGAGAAAAACCAGCGGCTGACGAACGGGGCCAGCACGCCGATGGTTTTGGTCCGGCCCGTCGCCAGGCCGGACGCCGAGGACGACGCGACGTAGCCCAAGGATTCGGCGATGCCGAGGATCTTCTCGCGGGTTGCCGGGGAAACACGGGGCAGTCCCCGGACGGCCCGGGATACGGTGGCCGTKGACACGCCCGCWGCGGCGGCGACATCCTCAATGCTGACSCCSGWGTGGCCGCCGCGCTGCGCCCGTTCCGTCCGTGCCACCTGTGCCCCCTAATTAACGGTCCGTGGAAGCCTGGCGGCTGCCCGCAGACGTGTTTCGCCCGCCTCCCCCGGCGGCTGAATAATCCTGCCCGGCTGCTGCCCGGCTGCCTAGCCGCGCCGGCTGGCCGTCCGGCGCGGCAAACGCCGGCGCAGCCGGATCATCCCGTAGAGGGCCAGGAGCATGGCGAGYAGGCCCAGGGCCCAGAAGAGGGCCGGCTGGGCGGTCACTTCCATCCAGACAGTGACCACCAGCAGCACCACGGCCCAAAAGCCGAGGAACCCGATGATGATGTCGAAGTCCTCGCCGGAGCGCACCTTTCGACGCGTCGCCGGCACGTGGCCCTGGTTCTGCTCGTCAGTCATCACGCCTCAGTCACTTAACCGCGCCGGCCGTGAGGCCCGCGACAATCTTACGCTGGAACACCAGCACCAGGATGACCAAGGGAATGGTCACAATGGTGCCCGCAGCCATGATCGCGGTGTACGGAATCTGGTTCGGCTGCGCACCGGCGAAGCTGGCAATGGCCACTGTGACCGGCTGCGTYGCGTCGGACGAGAGCTGGCTGGCGATCAGGAATTCATTCCACGAGGAGATGAASGCCAGGATGGCSGTSGTGAAGATGGCCGGKGCGGCCAGCGGCATGATGACCTTCCGGAAGGCCTGTCCCTGCGTGCAGCCGTCCACCCGGGCCGATTCCTCSAGCTCCCACGGCATCTCCCGGAAGAAGGASGTCATGGTGTAGACCGTCAGCGGCAGCACGAACGAGATGTTCGGGATGATCAGGGCCTGGTAGGTGCCCATCCAGCCGATGTTCGTGAAGAGCTGGAACAGCGGGGTGATGAGGGCGACGCCGGGGAACATGGAAGCSCCSAGGATGAAGCCCAGCACRAGGTACTTGAACTTGAAGTTCAAGCGGGCCAGKGCGTAGGCGGCAAACACGCCGATCACCAGCGACACCASGGTGACGACGGTGCCGATGAACAAGCTGTTCAGCAGTGCCTGGCCRAAGTGGTTGCCGAAGGASGTGTCGAAYGCCGTCCTGAAGTTGTCCAGCGTGATGTGRGTCGGCAGGATCGAGGTGTCGTAGGTGTAKCCGACGTCGCGGAACGCCGTCACCACCATCCAGTAGGCCGGAGCCAGGCACCAGAASAGGATCACGACCGCRCTGATGTAGGTCCGGCTCTGGGCCCACTTCTCGCGGTTCTGSGCRRCCTTCCGCCCCCGGTCCTGCTCKGCGCGCAGCTCGGTTGCGGCGCTCGTCGCGGCGGTCATTTCTTCCCCTTACCTGCGCCAGTCTGCTGCTCCACGACGTTCGCTCCGAGGAAGCGYACGAAGATGAAAGCCACCAGAAAGATGATGATGAACGTGATGGTGGACAAAGCCGCCGCCGCGTTGAAGCCCTGCCTGATCTGGTTGATCACCAGGATGGACAGCGTGGTGGTGTTGTTCGCWCCGCCGGTCAGGATGTACGGGAGGTCGAACATGCGCAGCGCGTCCAGGGTGCGGAACAGGATGGCCACCATGAGCGCCGGYTTCACCARCGGCAGGGTGATCATCCGGAACCGCTGCCAGGCTGAGGCGCCGTCGACCTTGGCCGCCTCGTACACTTCCGCGGGAATCATCTGCAGSCCGGCAAGAATCAGCAGCGCCATGAACGGCGTGGTYTTCCAGACGTCCGCGATGATCACGGCCCACCTGGCCGGCCATTCGCTGCCGGTCCACAGGACGGACGTGTTGAAGAGTTTGTTGCCGATGCCTTCGAAGGCGAAGATGAACAGCCACAACTTGGCCGTCACGGCGGTGGGGATGGCCCACGGCACCAGGACAGCCGCGCGGACCAGGCTGCGGCCCCGGAAGGCCCGGGCCATGATGACGGCCATCCAGAAGCCGAGCACTGTCTCCAGGGCCACCGTGACGATGGTGAAGAAGAACGTGGTGCCGGTGGCGGACCAGAACTGCGCGCCCAGGGTTCCCGGCGGGCAGTCCACGGTCCCGCCGTCCGGAGCCGGGCATTGCTGGAAGATCCAGTTGTAGTAGTTGGAGAAGCCGGCCGGGCCACCCTCAACGAAGAGACCCGTAGCGGGGTCCAGACCGGCATCTTTTTGGAATGACATCACAATGGCGGTGATGATCGGATACACGATCACTACCGACAATGCGAGGATGGTCGGCGCCAGGAGCCAAGCTGCCCAGCGCCCCTGCGTCGCGATGCGGTTGTCCTCCCCAACACCCTTGGGTGCGTGGTGGATCGGTGCCCCGCCCGACGTCGGTGCCTTGACCGACGTCGGGCCTACTTCAGTTGCCATGATGGACCTACTGTCCCGCGCTAGCGGACTCGATGGACTTCTGCATGTCGGACAGGGCCGCGTCTACAGTCTTCTCGCCCTTGATGGCCGAGTACGCGTTTTCCTGGATGGCCTTGGTGACGGCCGGGTAGAACGGGGTGACCGGGCGCGGCACGGCGTTCTCGATCGAGGTCTTCAGGACCGGCAGGTACGGCAGCTTGGCGACGAGCTCCTTGTCGTCGTAGAGCTTGCCGAGCACCGGTGCGAGCGAACCCTGCGTGGCGAAGAACTTCTGGGTTTCTTCGGTGGTGAGGAACTTCAGGAAGTCCACTGCGGTGGCCTTGTTCTTGGAGTAGACGCTGATCGCGGCGCTGTGGCCGCCGAGGGACGAGGCGCCCGGACCGGTCTTGCCGGGGAGTGCGGTCATGCCCAGGACGTCCTTGACCTTGGAGGAGCCTTCAGTGGTGGCCAGGTTGTAGACGTAGGGCCAGTTGCGCAGGAACAGCAGCTTGCCGTCCTGGAATGCCTGGCGGCTTTCCTCTTCCTGGAACGTGATGGCTTCCTTCGGGATCGAGCCGTCTGCGTAGGCCTTGGTCAGGTTGGCCATGCCGGCCTTTGCCTCCGCGGTGAGCAGGTTGGGCTTGCCATTCTCGTCCAGCACGGCTCCGCCGGCGGAGTTGATTGCCTCGGAGGCGTTGACGGTGAGCCCCTCATATTTCTTGAACTGGCCGGAGTAGCAGCCRATGTTGTTGGYCTTGGCGATGGAGCACATGCTCATCATCTCGTCCCAGGTCTTCGGGGGCGTGGGGACCAGGTCCTTGCGGTAGTACAGGATGCCGCCGTCGGATGATTCCGGTGCCGCGTAGAGGGTGCCCTTGTAGGAAGCGGCATCAACCGTCGGCTTCAGCATGGCCGAAGTGTCCAGCGCCATCTTGTCCTTGAGCGGCTGCAGCCAGCCCTTGGCGGCGAATTCGGCGGTCCAGACGACGTCAACGCTCGCGACGTCGTAGCCGGGGTCCTTGGCCTGGAAGTGCTGGACGAGGTCGTCGTGCTGCTGGTCGGCCTGGTCGGTCTGCTCCTTGAAGGTGACCTTTTCGTTCGGGTGGGCGGCGTTCCACTTGTCGATCAGCGGGCGGACCACGTTGCTGTTGTCCTTGCCCTGAACGTAAGTGATGGGGCCGCGCCCGTCCAGGCCCTGCGAGGCGGCGTCGCTGCCGCTGGTAGTGCCGCCCCCTCCGCCGCCACACGCCGAAAGGGTAATAGCCAAAATGCCTGCCGTTGCGACGGGAAGTAGGAAATTGCGGGTTTTCATACTGGAGTGCTCCTCGCTGAGTACCGGTGAAAAACGGCCGTACTGATCGTGTGCCGACCATCACAGTAATCAACAGGTACCCCGAATGCAAGCGTTTACATCAAACCTTTATGCAAAGGAGATCCCGTGGCCCGTCGGCCGGCCGGCCGACCCGCGGCGCGCCTGCCGGGAAGGCTGCCTCAGCCTCACGGCCGGCTCAGCGGACCCGCTCGGAACGGCCGAACCGCGACCGCGCGCCGGATCCGATGTGGATCAGCACCGGCGTGCGTTTGCCGATTACCGCGTCGAGCGCCTCTACCAGGGCGGAAACTTCGGCGGCGAGCCGGTGCGGGGCAACACCCTGGCGCGGTTCCACCCGGATCTTGAGGGCCGGCTCCCCGCTGATTTTGTAGGCGGCTACCGTAACGCCGGCCAGGTCGGGCCGGTCCGCGAGCGCTGCGCGGAGCGTCTGCTCCGCCACGCCGCCGCTGATTCCGACGTTGCCGGGCACTTCACCCGGGTCCTCCTCTGCCACGAGCAGGCTGGTCCGGCCCGTACCCTGTTGGGCAATCCAGGCGATCATCAGGCCCATCACCACCAGCAGCGCCAGGCAGATGACAAGCCACAGCCAGCTCCCCTGGCGGCGGGGGAATTGCGTCCGTTCGAACAAATCGAGCCAGAAGCTCAGGACACCGCCGGCCCACTCATGCCACCACACGCCGACAGCCGGGACGCTCGCAAGCAGTATCAGGAGGACGCCGATGGCGAGGAGGAGGATGCCAAGGATGCCGATCAGTACGCGGTTCAGCGCCCGGGGGGTGTTGTTCATGCCCCCACCACCCCGGCTGTGGATACCTGGATCCGCACTTCCGGCATCGGCCAGGGGCCCATTTCCTCCACTTCCCGGCGCACAGCCTCCAGGACGGCGTCCGGGCGCAGCGGCACACCGGAGGTCGGCCGGACGTTGACCGTGATCCGGTTCCGCGACACGACCACCATCACCTGTTCCTTGGCCACGTTGGCGGCCAGCCGGGCCCGGCGCGCCAGGGCAGCGGCGATCACCTCATCGTCCACCACGACGGCGGCCCGGCGGTCCGGGAGCAGGTGGCGTGCCCGCCGGCCGGGCAGCACGGCATTGAGGAAGAAGAACAATCCGGCCATCGCGATCACAGCGCCCGTGACGCCGAGCAGAAGCGGCGGGATTCCCGCCGGGAGCGCTACTACCCGCTCGGCCGCGGTCTGCGGATCCACGAGCCACGGCGGCTGCCCGATGGCACGGACCCCCGTCTCAAGCAGCGCATAGCCGAACAAGGCCATGACCAGGCCGGCCGCGATCACGGACACAACAGCGCGCGATGTGTGCGTCTCCCGTTTCACTATCCGGCCCATGCCCGCGGCGCCGGAACCCAGCGGCGCGCTCCCCGGCACCGCATCGGTGTCGTGCCCGGCGGAGTCGATTCCGGCGTTCTGGGTGTCCTGGCTCAATGTACCCGGCCTCCCCCGCGCACGGCGGCCCCGCTGATGCGGATGTCCACCCGGCTCAGCTGCGCTCCGGTCAGTTCCGTCACGCGGTGCAGAATCTCGGCCTTGGCGGCGACGGCACGCTCCCAGATGGAACCACCGAATCCGGCGACGCGGCCGGGGTCCCGGACCACAGCGGTGAGGTTCGGGACCGCGACGGGCATGACAAGCGACAGCGCGAGCAGCCCGTCATCGTCCGACCAGTCGGCGCGGACGTCGTGCGCCGGGACACCGAGGGCGTCCCCCGCGGCCGCCCGGGCCACGCTCGTCAGGGCCTGGGTGCTAATGCGGTTGTGCCCGGCCATCGCGGTGCCGGGGATCGGCGCTTCAGCCGTGATGCTCATGAGGAGGAACGCCGGCCTGTGAGGGCGTCAAACACGCTGCGCAGGTCCAGCTTCCCCTCTGCGGCCCGGCCCAGGAGGGCGCCGATGGCCATGAAGAACAGGGCGCCGAGGAAGCCCCAGGCACCGAACTGAAAGGACATGAAGGCCACGAAGGCGCCCATGGCGATTCCCACTACCGTCAGACTCATTAGATTGCCTCCCTGACTGGCCGGGMCTCGGCGGACGCGGCCGGTTTGGCCGGGCCGGGCACATAAACGTCGTTGATCTCGATATTGACCTCGATCACTTCGAGACCCACCAGTTCCCCGACGGCGGCGTAGACGACGGCGCGGACCTGGTCCGCTAGGGCCTGCAGGGGGGTGCCATACACCGCAACAAGATCGATGTCGACGGCGGCCTGCGTTTCGCCGACTTCCACGCGGACGCCCGCTGCGTGATCGGCGTTGCCGACGGCGTCGCGGATGGCCCCGAGGGCGCGTGAGGGTCCTGAGCCCAACGAATAGACGCCGGGCACCGATCGGGCGGCGATGCCCGCGACCTTGGCGACGGCGGTTTCCGCTATGACCGTGCGGCCGGTGCCGGCCGGCGCGGACAGACCGTCCGCAGGACTGACCAGGGCGCCGGGACCGGGCTGACCTGCTGCGAGGCCGGCAACGTGTTGACCGGCCGCGGGACCGGCGACGGGTTGAGAATTCTGGTATTCCATAACGCACTCCCCCTTCTCTTTGACACAACCCTAGTCCCTGCCTGGGGGCCCGTGGGGGAATCTTGCGGCGCCATCCCACAGTCCACGCAGGTGGGGGCGGGAACGGGCGGCCCGCGTTGGGGACAAGGCCGGCCGTTTGTCGGCTGCGGGATGTCAGCCGCGAGCCGACGCGGGCGTTGGCCTGGCCGAACCCCCTACTTGCAGTTGATGGCGATCCAGGTCGTGACCGGCGCCATGGCGGCCTGGAGCTTTCCGCTGGAGAAGACCGTCTGGTCGGTGACGCCGGCAACGGCCACCTCCTTGAGGTTGGCGAAGTCGGCCTTGAGGCTGTCCGGGACGCGTTCGGCCGTCTCGGCCAGCTCCGTTTTGAACTGTTCCAGTTCCGCCGTCTTGCCTTGGGCGGCCGACAACGGAAGGAGCGTGGCGCCGGTTGCCTGCTCCGAGATCTTGGAGCAAGCCTCGGCGGCGCTGGTGAAGCCGCCGAACGGTCCCGAGGTTCCGCTGGGGCTCGGCGTGGCGGACGCCGAAGCAGTGGACTCGCCCCCGGCGGACGTGCCCGCGGCGGACGAAGGCGCGCTGCCGGCCTGCGGGGCCGAGCACCCGGTTAGCGCCAGGGCTGCGAGGAGGGCGGTTGCGGCGAGAGGACGGGCAATATTCTTCGAAGTCACGTTGCAGAATCACTTTTCGGTTGAGGTTGCGCCGCCCGCCCGGACCGGGCTGCCGGCGGCTTTGGTGTTCTTTCCCCAGCGTGCGAGTCTAGCCCGGCCGGCTGGACGGCCCCCAAACGGTCGCCGCCGTCGCCCGCCCCTCGCCGCCCGTCTCCCCCGTCGATAAAGCGGAGCAGGAGATGGTGTTAAAGAAGAAAAGCACCAGTTCTCAAAGAACTGATGCTTCCCAGTGGTGGCTCCGACCGGCGTCGATCCGGTGACCTTTCGATTTTCAGTCGAACGCTCTACCAACTGAGCTACAGAGCCTAGGTGACATGTCACCTTGAAGGCCGGAATTTCTTCCGGCAATCAGAGCGACCCTGACGGGACTTGAACCCGCGACCTCCGCCGTGACAGGGCGGCGCGCTAACCAACTGCGCTACAGGGCCTTGCTTGTTTACTGCTTGTTCTTGCTGTCTGCGATATCGCTACCGCAGATTTTCAAGGCCTTTAGCCTACCAGACTTTTTTACCCGGTTTGACCAGTTCCTTGCGTACCCCCAACGGGATTCGAACCCGTGCCGCCGCCGTGAAAGGGCGGTGTCCTAGGCCGCTAGACGATGGGGGCCAGGACGCCATCCGGTGAAACATATCAGGGCAAAAATTAAGGGCCGAAGCCTGTCRTTTTTGTCCTTTCGGGTTCCTCCGAACTGGACTATAAAACTATAAGGGCAGACCCCCGGATTATCCAAAATCGGCCCCTCCCGCCGATACAAAAGCCGGGCCAAGATGGGGGCGGAGCCGGGCAGAGTGGGTGCAAGATGGACTGATGGATGCCGTTGATGCCCTCAATGAGATTGCGTTCTGGCTCGAACGCGGGCTCGCCCCCACCTTCAAGATCCAGGCGTTCCGCAAGGCGGCCGGGATTATCGGCGCCCTGGACTCGGAGGAGGTCGCAGCGCGGGCACGCAACGGCCGGCTCAAGAGCATGAAGGGGATCGGCGACAGAACGTTCGACGTCATCCGGCAGGCGGTCGACGGCGGCGTGCCCGACTATCTTGAGGATCTGCGCCAACGCGGGCAGCAACCCCTGGCGACCGGCGGGGCCGAACTGCGCTCGGCCCTCCGCGGGGACCTGCACAGCCACAGCGACTGGTCCGACGGCGGATCCCCGATCGGACTGATGGCTGACGCCGCCCGGACACTGGGCCGGGATTACCTCGCCCTGACGGACCACTCCCCCAACCTCAAGATCGCCAACGGCCTGAGCGCCGAACGCCTTCGGGAACAACTGGACGTTGTTGCGGACATCAACGCGGACGGCGGCGACTTCCGCCTCCTGGCCGGGATTGAGGTGGACATCCTGGAGGACGGCACCCTGGACCAGTCCCCGGAGATGCTGGACCGGCTGGACATCGTGGTGGCGAGCGTCCACTCGAAGCTCCGCTCCGACCGGAGCACCATGACCGAGCGGATGCTGGGCGCCATCAATGATCCGCACACGAACGTCCTCGGCCACTGCACCGGCCGGCTGCTGCAGGGGTCGAGGGGAACCCGCCCGCAGTCCGAGTTCGACGCCGCGCGCGTGTTCGCGGCGTGCGCCGGCAATAATGTGGCCGTCGAAATCAATTCCCGCCCCGAACGGCAGGATCCGCCGGACGATCTGATCCGGCTGGCCCTCGATGCCGGCTGTCTGTTCAGCATCGACAGCGACGCCCATGCGCCGGGCCAGCTGGATTTCCTGCAGTACGGTGCCGAGCGCGCGGCCTCGAACGGGGTTCCCGCCGAGCGGATCGTCACCACCTGGCCGCTGGATCGGCTGCTGGAGTGGGCCGGAAGCGGCAAATAGCGGCCGGACAGCTGTCCTGGGCCGGGCCCCAGTGCTACCCCAGCCCGGGGATGCCCAGCCCGCCAATGCCTGCCCGCCGAGGCCCAGACCGCCAACGCCTAGGGCCGGGACGGCTCCGGTCCTTCGGGCCGCCACGGCGTGGACCTGGGCAGCCAGCGCGGGACGTTGCTGCGGTATTCCTCGTACGCCGCACCGAACTTCCGGGCCAGTGTGGGCTCCTCGTACTGCCGGACGAAAGCCACCACCGGGATGGCGCCGATGCCCAGGGCCAGGAAGAGCTTCGGCTGCCCCAGCAGAAGCCCCTGCCCCGCGACGGCCGCGGCAATGGACACGTACATCGGATTCCGCACGTACCGGTAAAGGCCGCCAACCACCAGTTGCCTGGGCGGGGCAAATGGCGCGGGGGTCCCGATGCCCTCGACGGCGAAATGCACAAAGGAGTTCGCGATGACGGCGGCGCCCGCACCGATCATCATGGCGCCCGCGATCTGCGCGGGCACCCCGCCGGGGACCGGGGACTCCACTTTCCAGCGGGTCAGCAGCCACGGCACCACACCGGCGGCGGTTGCGGGGGCGATGGCGAAGACGGCTGTGCCGATGGCTGCACGCCGTCGTTCGCTGGCCGAGGCTGCGGATGCTGTCATACCAGCCATCGTGACCCCGCCACGTTGAACGGACAAGGGCCCACCGGCCTAACCCGGGGACGGGGGATCAGCCTGAACTTTCCCGACACTTTGCGTGGGCGCGCGATGGGCGGCGCGCTGCGGGAGGAGCGCGGCGGGGAGGAGCGGTGGGTGGTCGAGGTTCAGGTGAGCAGCAGCACGGCAAGGGTGACCATGACGACGGCGATTCCGGCGTCGAGCACGCGCCAGGCCGTCCGGCGCCGGAACAGGGACGTCAGGAACCGCGCTCCCGCGCCGAGGGCGGTGAACCAGGCAATGCTTCCCAGGCCGGCCCCGGCGGCGAACCACCAGCGCCCGGCTTCGCCCTGGGCGGCAGCGAGGGACCCGAGCAGCAGCACCGTGTCCAGGTAGACGTGCGGGTTCAGCCAGGTGAAGGCCAGGCAGGTGCCAAGGACGGCGGCCCGGCCGGCGGCGGGCTTGTTGCCGGGATTCTCCATCTGCTCCCCGCGGACCGCGCGCCGGGCCGCGAGCGCCCCATAGGCAAGGAGGAACGCCGCCCCTGCCCACCGGATCACGACGAGGGCAGCCGGCGCCCGGTCCAGGAGGATGCCGATGCCCGCGACGCCCAGCAGGATCAGCACGAGGTCCGAGACCGCGCAGACTGCCACCACCATGACGACGTGCGAGCGCTGGATGCCCTGCCGGAGGACAAAAGCGTTCTGCGCGCCGATGGCAACGATGAGGGACAGTCCGGCGGAAAGACCGGAAAACAGGGGAAGGATCACCACTCCACGGTAGGCGCCCGCCAGAGATGAAAACAGTTAAAGATTCTGCTGATACGTAAGATGGGCTAATGATGGAGATCACCCCCGAACAGGCCCGGACGCTGGCCGCGATTCTGACGCACGGGAGCTTCGACGCCGCGGCCGCGCACCTGTCCGTGACGCCGTCGGCGATCAGCCAGCGGGTCCGGGCACTCGAGACCGCCGTCGGCCGGCCGGTCCTGACCCGGGCGCGGCCGCCCGGACTCACGGAGTCCGGCGAGGCCGTGGTGCGCTTCGCCCGGCAGCTGGAAATGCTCTCCGCGGACCTGGCCGAGGAGCTGCAGCCGGAACACCCCCGCGGAGGGACGCGCCTGACGCTGGTGATCAACAGCGATTCCTTGCACACCTGGGCGTTGGCCGGCCTCGCGGGGGCCAGTCACAACGTCCAGCTCGAGATCCTGCGAGAAGACCAGGAGCACTCGTTGGATCTGCTGCGCGCCGGAGCCGCCGCGGCCGCCATCACGGAAACAGCCCAGCCCGTGCCCGGCTGCTCCTCGAGCAAGCTGGGCACGATGCGCTATTTGCCGGTGTGCGCTCCGGACTTCGCCCGCCACTGGTTTGGGGAGGGCGCGACCGGCGCGACGCTCGCCGCGGCTCCCGTTGTGGTCTTCGACCGCAAGGACGACCTGCAGGACCGCTGGCTGCGCCGGGTCAGCCGGGCTTCCCTGCAGCCGCCGCGCCACTATGTGCCGGCCGCCCAGGAGTTTGGCGATGCCATCCGCTGGGGCATGGGCTGGGGCATGATGCCCGAGATCGAAATCGGCGAGGACCTATTGGCCGGCAGGCTCGAGGCCCTCGCCCCGCGAGCGCACGTGGACGTTGCCCTCTACTGGCAGCAGTGGCGGCGCGGCTCGGCGGCGCTGAACGACGTCGCGGCCGCCGTCCGGACGGCGGCACGCGTCCTGCGCTGAGGCCATTCGGGATTGGCAGGATCTCGACTAGACGTGACCGATTCCCGCCAGCCGGGAGGAGGCGGGAACGGCTACATTGGCAGCATGGCAACAACCGCCGCATCCGGCCCCACTCCGTCCGCAGGCCCCCACGAAGGGTCTCCGCACGCTGCCCCCGCACCCGCCCCGCAACCCGCGCCGCCCCCTCCCGGGCAGCCGGCCACGATCAGCAGGCTCGGCATCGCCGCCGTCGTCGTCACCGTGGTCCTGTGGGCCTCCGCCTTCGTGGGCATCCGGGCCGTGGGCCCGAGCTTCTCCCCCGGGTCCCTGACCCTCGGCCGGCTGACCGTTGCCGCCGTCGTGCTGGGCCTGCTGGTGGTGCCCAAGCTCAGGGGCCTGCCCCGGGGCCGCGAGTGGTTGCCCATCCTGGCCTATGGCGTCATGTGGTTCGGAGGCTACAACGTGGCCCTGAACGCCGCCGAGCACATGCTCGACGCGGGCACGGCCGCCCTGCTGATCAACGTCAACCCCATCCTGGTCGCCGTCATGGCCGGTGTGATCCTGAAGGAAGGGTTCCCGCGCTGGCTCATCATCGGCAGCCTGATCGCGTTCGGCGGCGTGGCCGTGATTGCGCTTGGTTCCGGCCAGCGGTCGACGGCGGACGTGGCCGGCGTCCTGCTTTGCCTGCTTGCGGCCGCGCTGGCGGCCGTGAGCGTGATCGTGCAAAAACCGGTGCTCCGCAAGTTCCCGGCCGCCCAGGCCACCTGGTTCGGCATCATGGTGGGCGCCCTGTGCTGCCTGCCCTTTAGCGGCCAGTTGGTCACCGAGCTGCAGGCCGCTCCCCTGCCGGCCACCCTGGGCCTGGTCTATCTGGGCATCTTCCCCACTGCGATCGCATTCACCACGTGGGCCTATGCGCTCTCAATGATTGATGCGGGACGCCTCGCGGCCACCACCTACCTGGTCCCGGGCACCACAATCCTGATCTCCTGGCTGGTTCTGGGCGAGATTCCGACCATCTGGGGCCTGGTGGGCGGCGTGATCTGCCTTGTGGGCGTGGGGCTGACCCGGCGCCGGTCCCGCTAGAGTTTGCCTATGCCCTCCTCCCTCCCGCCCGGCCTGCCGATCGTTCCGAACGGCGGGGACGGCAATGCCGGCGGGGACGGTGGTGACGGGTCGGATGACGGCCCCTTCCCGATGTCCGAGGCCGATTTCGAGGCTGCCGTGAGTGACGCCCTCGACCGGATCCCGCCGGATCTGGCAAAGACCATGAGCAATGTCGCGATCTTCATCGAGGACGACTACACCCCGCAGCCCGGGGAGGATCCGGACACCGTGCTGCTGGGGCTCTATGAGGGGGTGCCCCTGACCGAGCGGGACTCCTGGTGGGACGCCGGCTCGCTGCCGGACCGGATCACCATTTTCCGCCAACCCATCCTGGACATCTGCACCTCCCGGGAGGACGTGATCGAGGAAGTCACCGTCACCGTGGTGCACGAGATCGCCCACCACTTCGGCATCAGCGACGCGCGCCTGCACGAGCTCGGCTGGGGATAGCCTTGTAGGCATGGGACACGACCACAGCCACTCGCACGGCCTGACCGCCACCGGCAAGCACCGCAAGCGCCTGGTCGCCGTCCTGGCCATCACGCTCGCCGTGGTGCTCGTGCAGACGATCGGTGCGGTGGTCTCCGGCTCCCTGGCCCTGCTCGCCGACGCCGGACACATGCTCTCGGACGCAGCCGGCGTCTTCATCGCCCTGCTGGCCGCATGGATCGCCACCCGGCCGGCCAGCGATCTGCGCACCTACGGTTACCAGCGCGCCGAAGTTCTGGCGGCGCTGGCCAACGCACTGGTCCTGATCGTCATCTCGGTGGTCATCTTCATCGAGGCCATCCGCAGGCTCGGCACCACCCCCGAGGTCCACACCGACGTCATGCTCGCCGCGGCGGTCCTCGGCGCCGTCGCCAACCTGGTCTCCCTGCTGATCCTGCGCGGCGCCCAGAAGGAAAGCCTGAACGTCCGCGGCGCCTACCTCGAAGTCCTGGGGGATCTGCTGGGGTCCTTTGCCGTCATCGCGGCGGCGGTGGTCATCATGGTCACCGGGTTTCAGGCGGCCGACACCATTGCCTCGATCCTCATCGCCCTCATGATCCTGCCCCGTGCCTGGCACCTGCTGCGCGACGTCGTGGACGTGCTCCTCGAGGCCACGCCCAAGGGCGTGGACGTTCAGATGATCCGCGACCACATCCTGGCGGTGGACGGCGTGGTATCCGTCCACGACATCCATATCTGGACCATTACCTCTGGTGTCCCCGTCTTCTCCGCCCACGTGGTGGTGGAGGACGCAGCGCTCGGCGCCAAGGGCGCCGACCGGGTCCTGGACAAACTCACCAGCTGCCTTGGCTCCCATTTCGACACCGAACACTGCACATTCCAGCTCGAGCCCACCACGCATTCAGAGCACGAGGCCCACCAGCACGCCTGACCGTCGGCAGGACACGCCCGTCACGGACGTGGCCAAATGACACTGGTGTTGTTTATGTTATTCATGTGACTCGTGTTGCCAAAGTAGCCTTTGGCACGTAGCCTCATGCCTGCTGGGTGATCCGCAGAGGGCTTTCACGCGCCAAATCCGACCTCGCTCACTTCAGCCTGAGACTTCAGCGAGGTTGCCCATGAGTTGGATCCGATCCGGCCGCAAGACGGCTGTGCTCTGCACCGCCGTCGTCCTCCTCGGAACCCTCGCGCTCCCGGCCCAGGCCGCGCCGCTGACCACCGCGCTGATTTCTTCGCAGCTTTCTGCGCAGGGGCGCCCGCCGCTGGAGACTGCCGGCCGGGTTCCGGCGTCGCCGGAGATCCCCTCACCGGAAGAGATCGCTGCCGCCAAGTCCAGTGCGAGCTCGACGGCGGCAGAGGTCACCAGGATCGACGGGCTTCTGGCCGACGCGTCGGCCGGCCAGGAAACCAGCCTCGCCGCATCCCTGCAAGCAAACAACGCGTACGGCGAGGCCCTCGTGGAGCTGGCCACACGCCGTGACGCGGCGGCTGTGGCGGCCGCCAGGGCTGCCGCGGCCGGGGCAGAACAGGCCAAAACCCGCAAACAGCTCGGCCAGCTGGCCGGTGACCTGTACCGCAACGGCGGCCTGAACCCGGCCCTCAGCAGCTTTGTCAGCGGCTCCGGGCGGGCCCTGGAGGATGCCGCCACGCTGGAGGCCGTAACGGCCGGACGCGCGCGGGCCTTCGAGTCCGCGGAAAACGCGGCCACGGCCGCGCAGTCCCTGACCGAAGCCGCAGCCGACGCCAACCGCGCCGCCGACGAGGCCGCCGCGACTGCCGCGGACCGCAAGGCCGACGCCGACCGCGCCGACGCCGCCCAGCGCCAGGTCGTGGCCGATGCCAAAGCGCAGCGCAGCGCGCTCGTGGACCAGTTGGCAAGCCTGAGAAACACCACCGCGGCGCTGGAATCGGCCCGGGTGGACGCCCTCGACCGCCAGCGCCAGCAGGCTCGGCTCGCAGCACTGACCGCGGCGGCGGGCCCCGCGCCGCAGCCTGGCACGGGTTCACAGCCGGCACCAACAGCTCCGGGACGGGACGATTCGGCAGCAGGACAGCCAGCCGCTCCGGCTCCCGCCGACGTGCCGGCCCCCGCTGCAGCGCCCGCACCCGCACCCGCACCCGCGCCGGCTCCGGCATCCGCGCCGGATCCCGCGCCAGTACCTGCTCCGGTCCCCGCACCGATTCCTGCCCCGGTTCCGGCGCCAGTACCTGTTCCGGTTCCGGCGCCGATTTCTGGCGGGTCAAACCAGACCGCGATTTCGGTGGCGCTCGGCAAGACCGGATCGCCATTCTTCTACCAGTACGGCGGAACCGGGAGCTATGGGTTTGACTGCTCGGGCCTGGTGCAGAATGCGTTCGCCGCGGCAGGGAAGTACCTGCCCCGCACTGCCTCCCAGCAGTTCGCCCAGGCCCCTGTCCATGTCCCGCTCTCCCAGGCGCGTCCGGGCGATCTGTTCGTCTGGGGTTCGGCCCCGGGCTTCTACCACGTGGCCATCTACCTCGGCGGCGGCCGCGTGGTCCAGGCGCTGAACCCCGACGCCGGCATTACCGTGACCGATGTTGCCGCCATGTCCGGGATGCAGCTGTACGGCTACGCGGCCCGTTACTGAGACTGGCGGCTAGGAGAGCACGTCCTTGGTGATGAACCTGCCGTAGGCCAGCGCGCCGAAGACGGCGACGTAGCCGCCCTGGAGGAGGGCATTGGCGGCAAAGGAATCCCAGGAAACCGGCTGCCGGAGCAGATCGCCAAAGTCCAGCCAGTAGTGGCTGAAAAGCCAGGGATGCAGCCACTCGAGTTGCGGCAGCGCGTCCAGGACCTGCGCGACGACCGAGAGCACCACGGTGGCCGCCATGGCCCCCACCGGAACATCGGTCAGGGTGGAGATGAACAGCCCGATCGCCGACAACCCCAGCAGCGAAACCGCCAGGTAGGCGGCGATCAGCAGGAGCCGGACCATGGCCTCGCCGGTGCCGATCGTGTCGCCGGAGAGCAGGGTCACCGGCCCCACGGGGAGGAGCGCCGCGCCGATTCCGGCCCCGGTCAGGGCAACCACGAGCGGGGCAACGATCACGAACACGGCCGCCCCGGCATATTTGACGATCAGCAGGCGGATCCGCCCGGCGGGAGCCACCAGCAGGTACCTCAGGGTCCCCTGTCCAGCCTCCCCGGCGATCGTGTCTCCGGCCACGACGCCGACGGTAAGGGGCAGGAACAGCGGAACGGAGACCACCATTGCCGTGACGCCCACGAACAGGCCGTTCTGGGCGATCCGATCCAGGAAGGCCGGCCCGCGGCCTGCCGGCACGGCCGAGGAGACCCGCACCGCCACCGCGATCAGAATCGGGATGGCCGCCAGCGCGCACAAMATGGCCCACGTCCTGCGGCGGCGGAACAGCACCCCGAGCTCGGACGCCAGCAGGTCACCGGTCAGGGACCCGCGCCGGACCGGCGCAGCGTAGGCCCCGCCGTCCCCGCCAGCGCCTGCGGCCGCGCCGCTACGGCCCGGCGCCGGGGCAACTGACGGGCCGGCTGCCGGATCGCCCGCGGATGAGCTGTTACTGGACAACGTCGAACCCCTCCCCCGTCAATGCCACAAACCGGTCCTCAAGGCTGGCCTGCTCGGTCGCGAAGCCGCGGACCCGGACCCCCGCCGCCACGAGGGCCGCCACCACGGCTTCCGGCTGCACGGCCGCCCGCTCCACGGACCGGGATGATCCTCCGTCTTCCTGGGCTGCCGGAGCCCCAGCCGGACCCGCAGCCGGAGCCCCAGGCAGTGACGCGAACAGGGCCGCGTCGGTCCCGGAGCCGGCGGCACCGGAACCAGCGCCACCGGGAGTACGGCCGTCGGTGCCCAGGGTCGCGGTCAGGCCGAGGCCGGCCAGCACCTGCGCCGCGGTAACCGGATCCGGGGTCAACACGCGGATCCTTGCCTGGCCGGCCCCGCGCAGTTCCGTCAGGGTTCCCTGCGCCACCAGCCGGCCAGCGCTCATGATGGCCGCATGGGTGCAGATCTGCTCGACCTCGGCCAGCAGGTGGCTGGAGACGAACACCGTGGCGCCGTCGGCCGCGAGCGATCGCACCAGGCTCCGCACCTCACGGGTGCCCTGCGGATCCAGCCCGTTGGTGGGCTCGTCCAGCACCAGCAGTTCCCGCGGGGCGAGCAGGGCGTTGGCGATCCCCAGCCGCTGCTTCATCCCCAGCGAGTAGGCCCGGACCAGCTTGTCCGCGGCGTGCGTCAAACCCACCCGTTCCAGGGCCGAGTGGACGCGGGCACGCCGCGTCGCGCCCGAACCATAGGGGTCCGCGGCGTCCATGCGGCGCAGATTGGCTGCGCCGGAGAGGAAGGGGTAGAACGCCGGTCCTTCCACCAGCGCCCCGACCCGGGGCAGCACGTCATTGAGTTTGCCGGGCATCTCCTCGCCCAGCACGCGCATGGAGCCTCCGGTGGCCGTGGCCAGGCCGAGCAGGAGCCTGATGGTGGTGGTCTTCCCCGAACCGTTCGGGCCCAGGAAACCAAAGACCGCGCCTTTCGGCACGGCCAGGTCGACGCCGTCGACAGCCATCTGCTGGCCGAACCGTTTGGTCAGGCCCGTGGTCTCAATGCTCAGCTCGGCCGCCGGCCCGGCGGCGCTCACGCGGCCGTCACCGGATGGTCAGAGAGCAACCGTCGGCCACCGGATACCGCGCCGGACATCACTTCTGTGCGGCAGCGGTCTGGAGCCGCTCCAGTGGCACGGAGCCGGCGACGACCCGGCCGTCGTCGAGCACCAACACGTTCACCAGCGCGGTGGACAAAAGCCGGCCGCCCTGGACCGGGACGGTGGCCTGTTCGAGCAGGGCCGTGGCGTCCGACGCCGGGCCGGCCGTTCCCGCCGGGAACTCAACAACCGAGTCCCAGCCGGAGCCGGTGACTGCCGGCTTGCCGGCGCGGTCCTTGGCCGCCGGCGCCGTCGCGTTCCCGGCGTCGTTTCCGTGCTTGTGCTCCTTTACCGGAATCTCCTCGACCGTGGCACCCGGCGGCGGGGTGAATGTGAAGACCGACGCGTCGGGGGCCCCGAGGGTCAGGCTGGTGTAGGCGACGCGGAAGGCGGGATCCGACTGTCCGCGAGCCTTGATCTCGACGCCCAGCGGCAGACCGGTCTGGCCGTCAACGGCTACTGCGATGGACCCGACCAGCGTCGCATCGGACTTTGGTGTCAGCACCAGGTTGTAGGCGGGCCGGCCGGCTACCTGGACATCGGCTCCCACCGCCACGTCGGTGCCCGGTTCGATCTTGGCCAGTAGCATCGCGGCGAGCTGGTCGGGGGTGGCGGTGACGTCGCTGCCGGCGCTGTGACGGCCTGTGTCACCGGCGTCGTTGGCCGGGAGCTGGGCATGGGCGGCCGTGTTGTCCTTGGAGTTGTAAAACCACACGTCGTTGCCGTGGCGGATGGCGTTGCGTTCGGCCAGCCGGTCCATCACCTGGACGCGGGCGTTGTCCGGGCCGTCGCGATAAACCCGCGCGGTGTGCGGCCCCGTCAGCAGTTCGAGCCATGCCGTACCTGACGGGGCCGAGCCGGCACCGGTCTTGGGCAGCTCGGGAAGCCCGAGCGCAGAAGACTGTTCCAGGGTTCCGGAGAGGGCGGGCTCGCGGTGCTGGGCAATCAACTGCAGCACCTGCTCCGGCGTCTTGGGCGGCAGGGGATCCCCGGCGCTGGCGGGCAGGGATCCGGCCAGCGCGCCGGCGGCAATAACGGCAGGAACGGCGGCAGCAGGCAGCCAGCGCAGCCACGTGCGCGTCATCGCGACCGCGCTCCGGAAAGAGATGTTCCAACTATCCGCGCCTGGGGAATGCGCGCTTCAGTGCAGCTCATAGGTCAACAGTACGCCTGGCCCCGGCAGCCCGGTTATCCTACTTCAGCACATTAATGGTCAGTTCCACGGCGCCCAGCAGGAACGCGAGCACAGAGGTGCCCAGGCCCGCCACGAGCAGCAGGCCGGGATGGGCCAGACCCACCACCACCCGCCTCAGCCGCGGCCTGTCCCGCAGGAACTTCTTGGGCACGGCGCCCGGTTCCGGCGTTTGTTTCCAGCCCCGGAGCCGCCGCAGGAACCAGGCGCAGCGAATGATGAAGGCCAGCCACAGTACGGAGACCACCAGCGGGATCGCGGCCAGCAGGAGGTTGAAGCCCACCGCGGTGACCTCGCGTTCGGACGCCCCGACGAGTGACTGAAGGGTCGTTGAGATCGAGGCGCTCATGACCACGGACACGCCCCACACGAGGAAGGCGGCGATCAGGGCCAGGAAGCGGACGAAGAAGTGGCCCAGGACCGAGTCCCGGCGCGGCTTCAGGTAGCGGCGCGGGGTGGCGTGCAGAAGGGCGATGCTTGCCAGCAGCGTCGGCAGGGCGGCGAGGCCAACCAGCACATACCAGGACCAGCCGGCCAGATCCAGGAACTCGTCGGCCACGATCAGCACCGCCCAGAACCCGGCCCACGCCCAGCCGGCGGTGAGCGGACGCCCCACGAACCACTCCGGCAGCCACGCGTCCGGGTCCGCGGGCGCGGGGGTCGCGTCAGTCGCAGGCGCGGGGCTGCCGGGCGGCCGGGTGTCAGGCGCCGGTATGCCCGTCGCGGGAACTCCGGCGCTCCCGGGCTCCCGGCCCTCGGAGCCGCGCACTTCGCTCATGGCCCCACTGTAGCGAGCCGGCCGACACCATGGTGCGGAGCCCGCCGCCGTCGGCGGTCCGGCGCGAAGTGGCCGGCGTCAGGGTGACGGCGTCAGGGTGCCGGCGGCGTTGACGGCGTCACGGTGCCGGCGGCGCCGTCGACCGTAATGCTGTGGCCCGTGGCGATCCTCGACGTCGCGTCGGGGACCCCCACCACTGCGGGGATCCCGTATTCCCGGGCGACGACGGCGCCGTGGGAGTTGGGCCCGCCCATTTCCATCACGAGGCCGCCGGCCGTCAGAAACAACGGCGTCCAGCCCGGATCGGTGGACGGCGCCACGAGGATCTCGCCCGGTTCCAGGTGCGCGCCCTGGGGGTCCAGGATCACCCGGGCCCGGGCCGTGATGGTGCCGGCCGAGGCCGGTGTGCCGGAGAGCCGCCCCGCGCCGCCGTCAGAACCCGCCGGCCCCCTTCCGCCGGCTGTGGTCTGCACCGCCTCCGGCTCGGTGCCGTCCGAGAGCAGCACGCGGGGAATGTGCCGGCGGCCCAGTTCAGCCGCGTACGCCTCCCGACGCCGTGCCACGAGCCCCTGCAGCGCGGCGCCGCCGAGCCCCCGGTGCGCGTCAGCCAGGTCGAGGAAGAAGATATCGTCGGCCGCATCGAGGGCCCCGGCCGCGGCGAGTTCGGCCCCGACGGCTGCGAGCTGCTCCCGGACGGCGCCGAGCGCTTCCACGAGGTGGTACTTGGGCAGCTCCCGCAGCCCGGCGAACATCCGGGTCCGCCGCAGCGCGGCCCGGGCGAGTGCACCGCGAAGGCGGCTGCGCTGCGCCGCCGCTTCCACCAGCCGGGCCACCTGTGCCTCCGCCTCTCGGGCCGCCTTGCCGAACTGCCGGTCCGGGGCGAGCGCGGGATCATCCATGCGCAGATAGTTGGCCAGGACCCCGAGGATGTGGGTCGGGTCATCAGACCAGCGGGGCATGCCGACGTCGATCTCCGCCACGGCGCGGTGGCCGTACCGGCCCAGGAAGTCCCGCAGCCCCGACTGCACGACGCCGGGCAGGTCCCCCGCCCGGTAACGCCGGGCTATCTCGGGCAATGCGGCTTCCCCGAACACCGCCGCCGACGCCGGGTCGTTGCGGATGGCAGTAGCCAGCGACCACAGGTCAAGGTCCATTTCGGTGGTCACGTTGTTGGGCAGCCCCCGCAGGACTTCCTGCAGCGCCCCGTTCCCCGGTTTCCCGGCGAGTTTTCCGGCCACGGCCAGCAAGGCGAACCCCAGGGCGGGCAGCGGCAGGATCGCGGGAACCACGGGAAAGACATGCTGGCCAAGGATCCGCTCGATGTGGTCCAGGCGCTCCGTGGCGGTGGCGCCGGCGGGCACAGCGAGTGCCGCGCGGAGCTGTTCTCCCACACGGTCTGCCCGGCGCAGTGCCGCCTCGGGCCGGATGAGGCCGCGGATCAAGGTCTCCGGGACCTTCGCCCGCGCCGCCACCGGGGCGACGTGGCGCAGGAGCCCCCACGGCATTGTTGTGGTCACGGAGAACCGCGGATCGGCGAAAAGGTTGCGCAGCACGGTGGCCGAACGCGCCTCCATGACGTCAAACACGCGGGGGACAATGGCGCGCCCGGTCTGGCTCCGGAGAACCGGCGTGAGATCGAAGAAAATCCGCTGGCCTGCCTCCGCGTACGGCGCGGGCCCGTCACGGGGCACCGGCACCGGGAAATGCGCCGCCCCCGCAACCGAAGACGCAATCAGCCGGATGCCGGCGAGTCCCATCGGGGTGAGGGGCCGGGTCAGCCCCTGGGCCAGGCTGAAACATAAATACACGCGTGGCGTCGGCCCGGAGGGAGGCCGGTCCGGCATCGGATAGAGAGTGGTGATGGGTCTGGACTGCGTCAGCCACACGGCACCGTCCCGGCCGATGGCCCATTCGAGGTCCTGCGGCGAGCCGAAGTGCACCTCCGCACGGCGGCCCAGGAGCTCCAGTGCCGCCAGTTGGGCGTCGTCCAGGCTGGGCGCCAGCCCGGCGTCAGGTTGCGCCACCCGCTCGGTGCCGCCGCCGGGCAGGGGACGAATAATGATGCCCTTGTCCCCAATTCGCCGCTCAAGGATCCGTCCCGTGGTGCCGTCGAGCACGAAGTGGTCAGGGTTGACCGCCCCGGACACCACGGCCTCCCCCAGCCCCGGGCTGGCGTCGATGACGGCCTCGTGCCGCCGGCCGGTCACGGGATTGGCTGTGAACAGCACCCCGGCCACGGCCGCGTCCACCATGCGCTGGACCACCACGGCGAGGGCCACCGCCGAGGGCTCAATCCCCTGCACCGCGCGGTAGGTCACCGCGCGGTCTGTCCACAGGGAGGCCCAGCACCGGCGGACGGCAGCCAGCACGGCATCCGCACCCACCACGTTCAGGAAAGTGTCCTGCTGGCCGGCGAAGCTGGCAAACGGCAGGTCTTCGGCGGTCGCGGAGGACCGCACAGCGACCGCCGTGTCGGTGCCCAGCGCCGCATAGGCGGCGCGCACGGCGGCGTCGATGCCGGCGGGGACATCGGCGTCGAGCACCAGCGCGCGGGCCTTCGCCGCAAGCGCAGCCAGCCCCGCCAGGTCGTCGGGGGCTGTTGCGGCGAGGGCGCGGTGCACGTCCGCCAGCGCCGGGGATGCCGTGGCGTCCAGATACGCACTGGTGGTCAGGCAGAAGCCGGCGGGCACCGGTAGGCCGGCGCGTGCCAGTTCGCCCAGGTTCGCCGCCTTCCCGCCGACGGTGGCCAGCATGTCCGGGCCAAGGCGTTCAAGGGCCAGGACCGGCCCGTCCTCGGCAGGATCCGGCGTCCCGGGGTGCTCCATCCGTTAACCGTCCTTCCGACGCCGGGCCCGTCGCCTTCTAGGAGTCGCCGAGCATCGGGCCGAAGCTGGCTCTGTCCGCCAGCCGCGGGTCGTCGCGGTCCGGCACCACCATGACCGGGCCCTTGGCGTGGTGGAGGACGCCGTCAGACGTGGAGCCCAGCAGCATCCCGGTGAATCCGCCGCGCCCTCGGGTGCCGACCACCACGAGCTCCACGTGCCGGCTGGCGTCGACGAGGATGTCGACGGGCGAGCCGTCGACGAGCTGCGTCTCCACCTGCAGGGCGGGGAAGTAGCTCCGCAGCCAGGCCACGCCGGCGTCGAGCTGTACCTTGATGTCGGCGAACAGTGCGTCGCGGTCCATCGGGGTGGGCACCCATGCCAGCGAGCCGGTGTACTGCGGCACCGCGCACACCACGCGGAGCCGGGCGGAGAGCCGCTCGGCCTGCGCTGCGGCCTCCAGCACGGCGACGCGGGCCTGCTCGGAACCGTCGACACCGACGACCACGACGTTCTCCACCGGCTGGCTGCCCGACTTGGCACGTTCGGCGAGGACATGCTTGTCGTCTGTGGTTTCGCCCAGGCGGTCCGCGCAGATCAGCGGCACGGTCACGGTGGGGCACTTCGAGTGGGCGGGCAGCGCGCTGCTGACGGAGCCGAGCAGCCGGCCCACGAAGCCACCGCGGCCGCGGGTGCCGAAGACCAGAAGCTCCGCGGTTTCGCTGATTTCCAGCAGCACGCCGGACGCGTCCCCGTTTTCGACGGACGCGTCGACGTCGATGTTGTAGAACGCGATCTTGTCCATGGCGTGCTTGAGGATGGCTTCGGCGCCCTCGCGGATCACGGAGTCGTCCACCGTGGCGTAGCCGCCGTCGAGCCCGGAAGCGGCGAAGATCGGAACGGAATAGGCGGTCACGATGTGCAGCGGGCGGCGACGGCGTTCCGCCTCACGGGCCGCCCACACCAGGGCGCAGTGGCTGTGGTCCGAGCCGTCCACTCCCACGACGATTCCGCGGGGCGGCGCCGGCTCGCCACCGGTCTCCCATGCCGGGTCCGGATGCACCTGTTCACGGCCCATAGGGTCCGCCTCCTCGCGATTCTTGCCTGATGTTGCGGCTATTCTGCCAGAAGTACTGCCGCCCGGCGTCCACCGGCGAGGCGACCCGGAATCTGCGTGCAGGAACCCCTGATTTTCCTCACTATTCTCGGTTAATTGCGAACATTCAAGACGGCGGCAAGGCCTCCCCGGCCGCCCGCGGCGGAAGGATTTACGCAGAGTTAACACGCCGTTTCCCGGCCCCGAAATTCAGGCTTTTGAGCCGGTTTCCGCTGGAGCGGGGGCAAGGAAACCGCCGGAATCCGGGACCACAGCCAATGTCCTACCTCCCCTATCCACGGGCGGGAATCTTAGGTATCCTTCGAGGCATTGCTGAACCGAGACTGGTGTTCCAGAAAGCAGCCGCTGGGGCTGTGGAACCAGGCACGGGTTGGCGTCCGGGGTTTCCCCCGCGACTCGCACCATTTCAAGGAGGTACCCTGCAGTGTCGAGCATGCCTTTGTACGGCGGGATTGAGCGGACCACCGCCGTAGTCATCGGGACGGGGCTCTCCGGCTTGGCTGTGGCCAGCGAGCTCCAGCGCCGGGGCGTTGCGTCCATCATTGTGGACGGGCTCGACCTCCTGGGTGCCGGCCATCCGGCCAACACCTCCTCGCTTCAGCGCTGCGACGCGGCGGACGCCGCCAGCCTGAGGGAGCGCAATGAAATCCTGCGGCACCTGCGCAACTACGCCGCAAGCCACAAGCTTGACGTGCGGAACAACATCCGGGCCCTGCAGCTGGACCTCCTGGAGGCCGGCACGGACGGCTCACCCACCGAGAAGTGGGCCGTCCAGACCCCGGGCGGCGTCCTGCTGGCCGACCACCTTGTCCTGACCCGCTGCGCCCACAGCCAGCTGCGCCGCATGCTCTCGGAACTTGGCATGGCAGCCGGGCAGAACCTCATGGCGGCAATGCATGCTCTGGGAATGTACCTCGTGGGGGTGGGCGAGCTCATTACCCCGACGCCCAAGGAAGTCCTGCGCCAGGCCAAGGTGGTGGGACAGGCAATTTCCGCCAAGGTCCACCCGAACGGGATCCCCGCGCTGCTGCCCGGCGGCTTTGCCCTGGCCGCCCCCGCCTAGCACCGCTTTGGCCGCGTTGCCGGAGTCAGGTTGGCTTATTTCAGCCTTCGGTGTCGCCGCCCTCGTCCGGGGTGAGGCGGCGTTTCGCCATCAGGCCCAGGGCCACCAGGATGCCGACCCCGACGGCGACGAAGACCATGACGCTCCAGGGAAACTGCTGCGACCCGGCCGGCGCAGGGGCTGGCGCGGGCGTGGTCCCCGGCTGGGCAGTGCCCATCGTGGGGACCGCCGCAGCCGCCGTCGTGCCTGCCGCAGCCGCCGTCGCGGTGAAGGTGAAGCTGCCCTCGATCGGGTGACCGTCGGAACTGGCCACCCGCCAGTGCACGGTGTACGGCCCCGCGGGGGCGCCGGACTTCAGCTTCTGCGCAGCGACGTTGTCCACGATTTCCACGGGACCGTCCGACCAGTTGGCGCCGGCGGCGTCATTGACCACGATCTGCGACCCCAGGGCAAGCGGATTGTGGTTGAACGTGACCGAGACCTGCTCCGGCGGTGCCGCGACGGTTGCTCCGGCAGCCGGGCTGGTGGACTCCGCGGTATCGTGCGCCGACGCCGGGCTCACTGCTCCCAGCAGGACGGCCACAAGGACGACGGCGCCCAGGAGGGCACTGCGAAGCTGGCGGATACGGCGCATGGGCAGGCTACTCCTAGTGTTGGCTTCCTTACAGACTAGGCGAAAACGCAGGGTTGGCCCTCGGGCGCCAAATAAGATATATGCAACACCCATCACTCCCGGAGGACTAATGCAAGACCTAATGCTCAAGCAGGGCTCGGCACTCGACCGGTATTTCAAGATATCCGAGCGGGGGTCGAACGTCTCGCGCGAGATCCGCGGAGGGTTCGCCACGTTCTTCGCCATGAGCTACATCGTGGTGCTGAATCCGCTGATCCTCTCCGGGCCGGACTCCTCGGGCGCCACGCTGGGCTTCCCCGCCGTCGCCGCCGTCACCGCGTTCGTGGCCGGCATCCTGACCATCCTCATGGGCGCGTGGGCCAAGCATCCCTTCGCCCTGGCCACCGGGCTCGGCGTGAACGCGTTCGTCGCCGTCACGGTGGCCACGAACCCCGGCCTGACCTGGCCGGACATGATGGGCCTGGTGATGCTCTCGGGCATCACCATGCTGATCCTGGTCCTCACCGGCTTCCGGACGGCCGTGTTCAAGGCCGTACCCGAGGGGCTGAAGACCGCGATCGTGGTGGGCATCGGCCTGTTCATCGCCCTGATCGGTCTCGTCAACGCGGGCTTCGTGCGCCGCGTCCCCGATGTCGCCGGCACCACCGTCCCGGTCGGCCTGGGCTTCGACGGCAAGCTCCTGGGCTGGCCGACCTTCGTGTTCGTCTTCGGCCTGATCCTGACCATCGCGCTGGTGGTCCGCAAGGTCAAGGGCGCCATCCTGATCGGCATCGTGGCCTCGACCATCCTGTCCGTGATCCTGGAATCCATCCTGCACATCGGGCCCAGCTTTGACGGCAAGACCCACAACCCGCAGGGCTGGTCCCTCGTGGCACCGCAGTTCTCCGAGTGGACGGCCCCGGACCTGTCCCTGATCGGCAAGGCCAACCCCTTCGGCGCCTTTGAACACCTCGGCTTCGTCGCGGCGACCCTGCTGGCGTTCGTGATCCTGCTCAGCATCTTCTTCGACGCCATGGGCACGATGGTGGGACTGGCCACCGAGGCCGGCACCATCGACAAGGACGGCAACATCCCCGACGTCGACCGTGTGCTGCAGGTGGACGCCCTGGGCGCGATCATTGGCGGCGGCGCCTCCGTCTCCTCGAACCAGATCTACGTCGAGTCCGGTGCCGGCATCGGCGAAGGCGCACGCACCGGCCTGGCCTCCGTCGTCACCGGCCTGCTGTTCCTCGTGGCGATGTTCTTCACCCCGCTAATCAACCTCGTGCCGTTCGAGGCCGTGGCCCCCGCCCTCGTGGTCGTCGGCTTCATGATGGTCTCCCAGGTGGGCAAGATCGACTGGCAGGACTGGGGCATCGCGATTCCGGCCTTCCTGACCTTCACCCTCATGCCGTTCACGTACTCGATCGCCAACGGCCTGGGCGCTGGCTTCATCAGCTTCGTGCTGATCCGCCTGTTCGAGGGCCGGGCCCGCGAGGTGCACCCGCTCATGTGGGCCGTGGCGTCCGCGTTCCTGCTCTTCTTCGCGATCGGCCCGATCGAGGCCGCCCTGGGGATCCACTAACGCAGCCCCGCCCGCGGTCACGCCCACCCGGCGTGGCCCACCCGGCGGCGTTTAAGCTCAGTTTCCGGGATTCCGGACAGTCCGACGGCGGCCCGGCTGGTTTTCCGGCCCGGGCTGCGGTGAGCTAGGGGCATGGTTTCTCCCGCGCTCCCCGTTGATGTCCCGCCCCAGCCCTGGACCGGCAGGTTCGACGGCGACGGCGACGAACACCGGCGCTGGTGGCAGGCGGTGACCCCCTACGCTCCCGGCACGGTTCCGGCGGGTGTCCCTGCTGGACGCCCCGCCGTCATCCTCGGCTTCGGCAGCGACGCCGGGGTGCGGCGCAACAA
>NZ_JBFTZL010000005.1:0-69960 GCF_056406825.1 Arthrobacter sp. P1_A5
CCCGAATAGGCGGCCTCCCAGCGCCCGTCCTCCTTGGCGGCGGCGACGGCCGCCTGCCCGGCGGGGGCCATCCGCCCCGCCGCCTCCAGGCGGTCAATTCGCTCCACGTTCCGGGCCGACCACACGCTCTTGGGTCCCCGCCGGGTCATCCGCTGGAATGAGCTTTCCTCGTCCCGGCGCCGCCCCTGCCCGTCGATCCAGCCGAAACACAGCGCCTCCTGCAGCGCGGCCTCGTAGTCCAGCTCCGTCACCGATCCGCCCTTTTTGTGCAGCACGAGCCACACGCCGGGACTCTGCGCGTGGTGCTGCTCCAGCCAGGCGCGCCACTCGGCGGCGTCCTTCACCAGCAGTTCCTCAAGTTCAGCAGCCATGGCCCCATTGTGCCCTGCTGTGCTGACCGGAGGGGTGCTTTGGTGGCACCATGTCAGGAGGAGCCAAAAACCGTCCCTCGCAAGGAGATCCCATGCTGCGCGTCCGCCCGATCCACTACACCYCCCGCATGGACCAGTGGGAGGGCCTGCTGTCCGCCCTCGGCATGGTGCGCACGGTCGACGACGGCGACTGGCAGGAGTTCGACGCCGGCTCGGGCCGCCTCGCGCTGCACCGGGTAGCGGCGGGTGCCGCCGGGGCTGATGCCGCTGCCGGTGCCGGTGCCGGAATGGTGCTGGATGGAAAGACTGACTTCGGCGTCGAGGTCGGGGATCTGGCGGAGTTCGCGCGCCGCACCAATCTGGCCGGCGCGGAGGACGGGACCACCCCGGCCGAGCTGGTCAGCGCCCGCCACGGCGATACCTGCCGGATCACGGGCGAGGACGGGTTCGGCTTCTTCGCGGACAAGGCCGCCCACGGCGCGCAGTGCGCGGACGCCGATCCTGCCCTCGCCGTCGTCGAAGTCTGGTTCACGCCCGACGCGGCCGCCGCCGCGCAAACCCTGCGGAACATGGGCGCCCGGCTGCGGCCGGCCCCGGACGACGACGAAACCGCGGATTTCACGGCGAAGAACGGCGGTGTGCTGATGGTCCGGCCCGTCAGCGGGGCCGCCCGGACCGGTCTGGGGTTTGAATACACCGGCGACCTCGCCGGCCTGCGGGACCGCCTCGCGGCCGCCGGCCACCGGGTCAGCCTGACGGAAGAGGCCTTCGGGCGGACCCTGCACGTGGCCAACCCGGACGCGGCTGACCTGCCTGAGAACCCCAACGGGGCGATGCTCTGGATCTCCCAGAAGACGGAAGGCGCCTGAGACGGCACTGGCCAGGCGCCTGGGGGGTTCCGCGGTGGCCGCGGAGGACCTGTGGACTTCAGCCCTTGGTGGCCGCGGTCAGTCTTCCAGCGCCCCGTTGCAGAGCCGGTTCACTACCTCGGTGAGCATCGCCAGACCAGCCACGATGTCCTCATCCGCGGTGTATTCGTGCTCGTTGTGGGAGATCCCGTCCACGCTGGGCACGAACAGCATCACCGTCGGGACAAGGTCCTTCATGTTGGTCGAATCGTGCCCGGCCAAGGTCATGACCGGCTTGTTCGCCAGGCCCAGGTCCGCCGCCACCTTGGCCGCGAGTTCCACGCCCTCTGGCTGGTAGGGGGTCACGGGCCACGTGTGGGAGTGGTTGCGCTCCACCGTGACGTTCGCCAGCTTCTCGATCCCGGCGATCCGCTTGTCCAGCAGGGCGTCCGCCTCGGCAAGGACAGCTTCGTCGGCGCTGCGCAGGTCCAGCAGCAGGCTCACCCGGGACGGCACCACCACGGGCGAGTTGGGGTAGACATTCAGCTGCCCGACGGACGTGTGCAGCACGCCGGGGTAGGTGTCGGCGAGTTCCCGGGCGGCGACCACCATCATGGACGCGCMCAGCAGCGCATCCTTCCGGTCGGCAATCACGGTGGAGCCGGTGTGGGCCTGCTCGCCGTGGACCACGAACTCGTATTTGTTGGCCGCCCAGTTGGAGTTCACCAGCCCGATGGTGATGCCTTCGCGTTCCATGCTCCGGCCCTGCTCAATGTGTATCTCGGCACAGTACGCGGCTTCGGGGCCCTCATAGCTGCCGCGGCAGCCGATCGCGTCCAGGGCCTCGCGGACCGAGACTCCGGCCGCGTCCGTGGTGGCCAGCGCGGTCTCGAGTTCGAGCTTTCCGGTGTAGACGGAGGAGCCCATCATGGACGGCTTGAAGCGGGAGCCCTCCTCGTTGAACCAGTTGACCACCGCGATGTTGAACCGGGGCTGCCCGGCTGCTCCGGCCGCGGCCCACTGCTCCACGAGCCGGAAGGCCGCGTGGGTTGCGGCGAGCACGCCGTACGCGCCGTCGTAGCGACCCGCCGTCGGCTGGGAATCCATGTGGGATCCCACCACCACGAAGGGGGCACCCGGCACGGCCTCATAGAGGCCCCACTGGTTGCCGACCCGGTCGAACCGTACGGTGAAGCCCTTGGCCTCCAGCAGGCCCGTAAGCCATTGCCGCTGCTGGCCGTCCGGCACGCTGGCGGCCTGGCGTTCCACACCGCCGTTCTCGGTAGCGCCGAATTCGCTCATGATGTGGAAGTCCCGCACGAACGCGGCGTCGCGGGTGCTGAAAGAGGTCTGAGTGGTCACGGTTTTCCCCTATGAACGATTGGTGGCTGTGCTGAAGAATGGACCGGTTGCGGCCGAATCGACCGCAACCGGGGACGTGAGGCCGGGGGTCCGGAACGTAAAGCTCCCCCCGACGGCGGTTGCCAGCACCTCGAGGTCGGCGATGCTGCCCGCGGTGAGCGGGGACCCGGACAGGACGGTGAAGTCGGCCAGCTTCCCGGTGGTCAGTGAGCCTTTGATGCCAGACGTGCCCGTGGCTGCGGCGGCTCCGGTGGTGTAGGCCGCCAGGGCCTGGAGCGGGCCCAGCCGCTCGTCCGGGTTCCCGAACACGGCCCCGGAGGCGGTGCGCCGGTCCACGAACGCCTGCATGCCGCGGAGCACGTTTCCGTCGGCCACGGGGCGGTCGGAGCTGCCGGCGAGTGTCACACCGGCGGACAGGAACGACGCCGCCCGATAGGCCCAACCGAGCCGTTCCGGGCCGAGGGACAGCGTCATGCCGTCCCCGCCGTCGGCGAAGAAGCTCGCCTGCGGGGTGACGGCGATGTCCGCGGCGGCCAGCCGTTGCAGCTGTTCCGGCCGGGTCATCGAGGCGTGTTCGATCCTGTTGGGCACGGTCCGGGGGCCGTATTTGGCGGCGCAGCCGGTGATGATGTCGATCGCGAGGTCAACGGCGCGGTCGCCGATGGCGTGCGCCGCGATCGACCAGCCGGCCGCGTAGGCGGCCTCGATCTTTGCCCGGAGCGCGTCCGGTTCGGCCTGGAAGTAGCCGGTGTTGCCGGTGTTGTCCGTCCCGCCGTGGCTGCAGTAGTCATGGCTGACCGCGGCCGTTTCGCCGAGCAGTGACCCGTCCAGGAAAACCTTCGCCGGGCCCAGGGACAGGAAGTCGCCGCCGAAGCCGCTGGCGATGCCCAGATCCAGTCCGGCCGGCGTGGTGCCCGGCGGGTGCTGCCCGCCGAGCGGGTGGAGGACATCCAGAACGGGCATCAGCTGCGCCCGGGCGTGGAGCCTGCCCGCGGAGGCCGCCCGCTGGTAGGCGGCCAGCTCCACAGGGCTGTGGCCGATCCAGCCGCCGCCGATCCCGGCCTCGGTGAAGCTCGTGATGCCCTCCGCGGCGTAGTAGCTGGTGGCCCGGTCCAGTGCGGCTTCGATCGCCTCGGACGAGTACGGCAGGATCAGCTGCTGGATCAGCTGCTGCGCGGTTTCCTGGACCAGCCCGGTGGGGCGGCCGTCGGCGTCGCGGACAATGACGCCGCCGTCGGGGTCCGGAAACGACGCCGGTTCGGCGCCGGCCAGCCGGAGCGCAGCCGTGTTGACTACGGCCATGTGCCCGGAGTTGTGCCGCATGAACAGCGGCCGGTTTCCCGTAATCCGGTCCAGGACGGTGATGTCCGGGAACTCGCCGCCGTGCTGCTGCTGGCTGAAGCCGGTGGCCAGCAGCCAGTCCGGTTCCGGCCCGGTCCCGGGCTCCGGCTCTGGCCCTGCCTCAGGCCGCGCGCTGTCTGCCGCCATGCCGGCCTCCAGCAGGGCGTAGAGCTGCGTCAGGCCGCGCGCGGCGGAGACGTCCAGTTCGCCCAGGCCGAGCCCGAACCAGGTGGTGTGGCAGTGGGCGTCGATGAAGCCGGGGGTCACGGTGGCGCCGCCGAGGTCCAGGACTTCGGCTGCGTCCAGGCCTGCCAAGTCGTCGTCGAGGCCCACAATCCGGCCCTGCCAGACTCCCAGCGAGGTGGCATGCGGGCGGCGCTCATCCATGGTGATGATGTCCGCGTTGCGCAGCAGCAGATCGAGTTTCAAGGGTTACCTACGCGGTTCTTTAGCGGTGGGAGGTGGTGACTGACTTGATGCGGGTGTAGTCCTCCAGGCCAAAGACGGAGAGGTCCTTGCCTGTCCCGGAGTGCTTGAAACCGCCGTGCGGTGCCTCGGCCGGGATCACCTGATGGCAGTTGATCCAGACGGCGCCGAAGTCCAGCTCATTGGAGACCCGGGTGACCACTCCGTGGTTGTTGGACCAGACGCTGGAGGCCAGCGCGTACTTGGTCCCGTTGGCCAGCTCCAAGGCTTCGGCCTCGTCCCGGAAGGGCTGGATGGTGACGACGGGTCCAAAGATTTCCTCGCAGACCACCTCGTCGGCCTGGAACACCCCGTCGATGACGGTGGGTTCGAAGTGGAAGCCGGCGCCCGTCCGCTTGCCTCCGGCCAGGACCCTGGCGTTCGCGGGCAACCGGGACATGAAGCCTTCTACCCGGTCAAGCTGGGCGGCGCTGTTCAGCGGGCCCAGGTCCGCGGCGTCGCCGCCCACCTGCAGCGCTGCGGCTGCCGCGGCGAGCGCGGCGCCGAACTCCTGGTGGATGGAGTCCTCGACGAGCACACGGGTCACTGCGGTGCAGTCCTGCCCGGCGTTGAAGAACGCACCGAGCGCGATCTCCCTGGCCGCCAGGTCAATGTCGGTGTCGGCGAAAACGATCGCCGGTGCCTTGCCGCCGAGTTCCAGGTGGACGTCCTTGAGGGTCTTCGACGCCGCGGACATCACCTGAGCCCCGGCCCGGGTGGAGCCGGTGATGGACACCATTTCCGGGATCTCGTGATCCACCATGGCGGCACCGGTCCCCCGGCCGCCGCAGATGACGTTGACGACGCCGGCGGGGTAGGCCTCCTGCGCCAGTTCGCCAAGCACCAGGGTGGACCAGGGCGTGGTGTCGGCCGGTTTCAGGACCAGCGTGTTGCCGGCGGCGAGCGCCGGTCCGATCTTCCAGATGGCCATCATGAACGGGTAGTTCCACGGGGTGATCTGGGCGACCACGCCGAGGGGTTCGCGCCGGACGCTGGAGGAAAAGCCGCGGACGTATTCGGTCTGGGCGGTCCCGGACACCACGCGGCAGGCGCCGGCGAAGAAGCGCAGCTGGTCGGCGCCGCGGAGGATCTCGATCTCGCGGGTGATCTGGCGCGGCTTGCCGGTGCAGGCTACCTCGGCGTCCAAGAGCCTGTCGACGTTGGCCTCGATGAGGTCGGCGAGTTTGAGCATCATGGCCTGGCGTTCGGCCGGGGTGGTCCGCTTGTAGCTCTGGAAGGCGGTGTGGGCGGCCTGGAAGGCGCGGTCTACGGTGGCGGCGTCGCTGTCCGGGGCGGTGCCGAGCTGGACTCCGGTGGCGGGGTCGAAGAACGGCAGGGTGGCCGCGTCCGAACCGTMGGCGGCACTGCCGGGGACGATCTCACCGTTGATGATGTTGTGCAGGGTGATCATGACAGGCTCCGGTCAGTTGCTGGCGGTCTTGGGCGAGCGGGTGGTGGGGTCCTGTGGGAGGTGCAGGACTGCCGGCAGCCCGGAGTCGACGGCACGGCGGAAAGCGGCGCCGAAGTCCTCTGCCTTCTCGACCCGTTCGCCGTAGCCGCCGTAGGACCGGGCCAGTGCGGCGAAGTCCGGGTTGGTCATGTGTGTGCCCGAGGGCCGGCCCGGGTAGTGGCCTTCCTGGTGCTCACGGATCGTGGCGAAGATGCCGTTGTCCACCACGAGGGCGATGAACTTCCCGCCGTGGCCCATGGCCGTGGCCATTTCCTGGCCGTTCATCATGAAGCAGCCGTCACCGGCCACGKAGATCACCTGGCGGCCGGGGTAGGCCAGGGAGGCAGCCACCGCCGCCGGGATCCCCATGCCCATGGCCCCGTTGCGGGGTGCGGCGAGTGAGTTCGCGGTGTTGTGCTTCAGGTAGCGGGCCGGCCACAGCGAGTGGTTCCCCGCCCCGTAGGTGATGACGGCGTCGTCGTCCATTTCCTGCTTGAGGATTTCCATGACGACGGCGAGGTCCACCCCCGTGCCTCCATCCGGCTGCGCCGAGGAGAATTTTTCGTAGTCGGCACGGGCCCCGGCCAGCCAGCCGGCCTCGGGATCCGCCGCGGAATCCGTGGCGGCGAGTGCGGTGGCGAAGGACGCGACGTGGGCCGGAATGTGCTGGTCCAGCCGGCCGAAGTGGCCCAGCAGATCGGCGCCGGGGTGGACGACGACGGTGACGGCATCCAGTCCGCGCTTGTAGCCGTCGGAGAGCACGTCGGCGCGGACGCAGCCGACGAAGACCAGCAGGTCGGCCTCGTCGAGGCGGCGGGCGTTGGCGTCGCTACGGGCGTAGCCGAGGTAGCCGGCGTAGGAGTCGCTGCCGTGCGGGACGGCGTCATAGGCGCGGAAATCCGCGAGCACCGGGATGCCGTGGCGGGCGGCCCAGCCGGCCAGCGCGTCGGAGGATGCCTGGTTCCAGCCTTCGCCGCCCACCACGATCAGGGGCTTCTTGGCCGCGGCCAGGCGCGTCTCGAGGCCGGCGAGATCGGCTGCTGCAGGTTCAGTCCGGGCGACGGTCCGGGGCTCCACCGTGGCCGATTCGATCGCGTGGACCAGCACGTCTTCGGGCAGGCCGATCACCACGGGTCCCGGCCGGCCGCTGAGTGCTGTGAAGATGGCGTCGTCCACCACGCGGGCGGCGGAGGCGGCGTCGTCGAGCGTCACGACTTTCTTGGCGGTGCTGCCGAACCAGGCGTTGATGTCGAATTCCTGGAACGACTCCCGGCCGCGGTCCGCGACCGGGATGAGGCCCACGAACAGGATCATCGGGGTGGCGTCCTGGTGCGCGGTGTGGATGGCGATGAAGGCGTTGGCTGCACCGGGACCACGGGTCACCATGGCCACGCCCGGAAGCTCCGTGAGCCGGCCTTCGGCTAGGGCCATGAACCCGGCGCCGCCTTCGTGGCGGGTCACCACGGTTTCAATGGAGGATCCGTGCAAGCCGTCCAGCACATCCAGGAAGCTCTCCCCGGGAACACCGTAGACGCGCTGGATACCGGCTCGTTCCAGCTGGGCAACAATCAGGTGCCCGGCGGTGGTTGTTGCACTCAATGCTTCATTCCCTTTTCTTCGATACTCAGTGCGGGGAGGAAAATGCCGGACAGCGCGGTCAATACGGACACCACCAGCAAGATGATGGCGCCGGGCCAGAATGAGTTGCCATTGGCGGCCACGAGGGCGGTGGCGATCAGCGGCACGAAGCCGGAGATGACGCCCGCGCTGTTGGAGGTGATGGCGACGCCGGTGTACCGGACCTTTGTGGCGAAGAGTGCGGTCAGGGCCGTTCCGGACACCGCGTAAGGGATGGACAGGGTGCACACGCCGATGATCATGGCGATGATGACCAGGGCGGGGTTGGCGGTGTCGATGGCCAGGAAGACCGGCACGGCGATGACGGCGGATGCGATGCCGCCCCAGAGGATGACCTTGCTGGCACCGTATTTCTCGCCCATGCGGCCAGCCCAGATCAGGGCGAAGATTTCGAAGACGGCAGCGAGGAGCGAGCCGAGAAGCAAGGTTTCGTAGGGCATCTTGAGCACCTTAGTGCCGTAGAAGACTACGAAGCTGGTGATGAGGTAGAAGCCGCCGATGCCCAGCAGCGCCGAGCACATGCCCACCAGGATCTGGCGCCAGCTCTTCGTCAGGACGCCGCGGATGGGGGCGTGCTCGGTCTCGCCAGACTCCATGAGGGCTTCGAATTCCGGGGACTCGCTGAGCTTGCTGCGGATCCACATCGAGATGGCCAGCAGCGGGATCGCCGCGATGAACGGGATGCGCCAGCCCCAGGCATCGAAGTTGGCTTGGCCCACCAGGTAGAGCATTCCGAAGAAGCCGCCGGAGGACAGGATGGTGCCGATAGGCGAGCCGAGCTGCGGGAGGGCAGCGTAGCGGGCGCGCTTGGCAACCGGGGCGTTTTCGACTGCGATGATCACCGCGCCGCTCCACTCGCCGCCGACGGCGAGGCCCTGCAGGATGCGCAGGGCAACCAGCAGGATGGGGGCCGCGACGCCGATCGTCATGTAGTTCGGGAGCAGGCCGATGAGCCCGGTCACGAGGCCGATGCCCACGATGGTGACCATCAGGATCTTCTTGCGCCCCACCTTGTCCCCCAGGGCCCCGAAGATGAAGCCGCCGATCGGGCGGGCCACGAAGCCCACGGCCAGGGTGGCAAAGGAGCTCATGGCCGAGACGAAGGGRTCCTGGGACACGAAGTACTGCGCGTTGAACACCAGCGCTGCGGCCGTCGTGAACAGGAAGAAGTCGTACCACTCCAGCGCCGTTCCGACGAGGGCCGCGAGGGCGACTTTCTTGGCCACGCTCTCATCGACAACCCGGGGCAACTGCGGACTGGCGGTGGTGGTGGCGTTGCTTGCGCTGCTTGCCATGATTACTCCAAATAATGCGGAAGGGATGGAACCGGCCGATAAGGCCGACGGGGTGTGACTGCGCTCACCCGGTTTCTCTTGTTCCATTCTGCCAGTACATTTCGTCCAAAAAACTAGCATTGCATCACGCATTTCCATGCCTAAAATGTGTGAATGCACAATTTTCATTCGCCGGGTGATTCCCTGCGCTGGGCCGAACTGGTGGAGCTGCTCCACGGGCGGCTGGACACGCTGGCCGAAACATTTACGGCGAGGGTCCGTGACATCCCCGAGTATGCCGAAAAACAGGTGGGCTCCGGCGATCTCGAAGTGACTGCGCGCGAAACATTCAGGCGCTTGGTGGACGGGCTGCGCGGACAGGAACTCCGGCAGCAGTCCACCCTTGGTCCGGCGATGGAGTCGCTCCTCGAATTTGCTGCCGATCTKGGCGCCAAACGCGCCCGGGCCGGCATCCCGCCGGAGGCGCTCATCTCGGCCGTCCGGCTGGACTTCAGCATCATCTGGGAAGGCCTGCTGCAGATCGCCGATGCCGAGGACGCCGCGCTGCTGGCATCCAGTGTGGACAGGGTCTGGCGCGTCGTGGACCAATTCGCCACGCGCACCCACACGAGCTATCTGACCGAACGCGTGCGGATGGCCCAGGAGGAGTCCAGCATCCGCCGCGAATTCATTGCCCGGCTCTTCAACCAGGCTAGCCCCACCGCGGAGACCGTCAGCCAGGTCGCCGCCGCCCTCGGCGTGGACTCGACCGCCCGCTTCGGACTCGTGGCGGCCAGTGGCGACGCAGCAGTGAGTCTCCGAACGGCCGCGACCAGCCTGGGCTCCGGGCAACAGACTCGCAGCCGGTTCTTCGTCCACGAATTCGGTGGGAACACCTACGCGTTCTGGCCGCTCCCGCCATACCGGGACGGCGCCCGGCACTCTGTTCCCGCCGCGTTGACCGACATCCCATGCGGTTATGTTCCGGGCGTCGCCGGGCTGCGGGCGCTGCCCGCGGCCGCCCGCACGGCCGGAAGCCTCGCCTCCCTGCTGCGGCCTTCCGATTCCGGGCCCCTGTCAGCGGAGGCCGCCTGGGCCCGGCTGGCCAAGCAGCAAATGCTCGACGTCGGCCTGGACCTGCTGGCCGACCTTGAGGCCGGCCTGTCCGGGTGCCGCGGCGGCGAACGGGAGCGGCTGAAAGAAACCGTCCAGCATTACTTGGAAACAGGGAGCATTACGGCGACAGCGCAGCAGCTCTTCTGCCACCGCAACACCATCCTCAACCGGATCAGCCGCTTTCAGGATCTGACAGGCGTGGACCTGGCGGTCCCGGCGCAGACGGCCCGGCTCGTCGTCGCTTGGGCGTGACGCCGGGGTTCGGGGACGGGATGGGGTAGAACTTAACCATGAATGTGCGCACCCCTGACCCGAATCCCGGCTGGCTCTCCGACGACGACCTGTTCGAAGCGCGGGGCAGGCTGCCGATGGTCTATGTCGAGGCCGTTCCGGTCCGGCTGGACCCCCTAGGGTTCGTGAACGAGGTCGGCACCCTCCTGCAGGCCGACGAGGACGGCACCATGGTCCGGTCCCTGGTGTCCGGCCGCGTTCTCTACCGCGAGACCATCCGCGCCGCCCTGCTCCGCCACATGGAGAAGGACCTGGGCCCGCTCGCCTTCCCGCAGCTTCCGGTCAGCCCGGTGCCGTTCACCGTGGCCGAGTACTTCCCGTCGCCGTCCCATACCGGCTTCACGGACGACCGCCAGCACGCCGTTGCCCTGGCGTACATCATTCCTGTGACCGGCGAATGCTCCCCACGGCAGGACGCCCTTGAGCTGACCTGGATGACCCCGCAGGAGGTCATGGGCACGGACGTGCAGCTCGAATTCAGCGGCGGCCGGGGGGCCCTGATCCGGCAGGCCCTGGCTTTCGCGGGAGTCGGCAACTAGCCGGTTCCCTTGGGCCCGGCGCCGGCCGGGGACTCTCGGGGGCTCCCCTGCGTCCCCGACTTCGTGCGGCCGATTTTGTAGACTGTTGGGCGGACCGCAAGAGAACTTTAAGGACTCCCGATGACCCACCCCCCAGCCTCCCGGAACTACAGTGAACAGCAGGCTGGATCTCTGCGGGCCGGTGACCACCTGATTCTGCCCGACGGAAACCGCTCCGCCGAGATCCATCGCGTGGATGTCGAAACCGACGACTTTGGGACTCCCGCCATGGTGTTGGCGACCCTCAGCGGTGGCGGTGTGCTGCGGATCGCGGCGGGATCACTGGTCCGCGTTACGGACGACGCCGGGGCCGGCACCCCGGCGTCCGACGGCGGCGCGACCGGCACGCCAGCTCCTTCCGATTTCGGCGCCCCCGCGCCGGACGAGGCTGAGCCGGTCGCACCTGGGCCCGACGCAGCTGAATCCGACACTGCTGGGTCCGACGCACCTGGCTCCGACGCTGCCGGGCCCGACAATACGGCGGCCGCCGCCGTCGTCGTTCCTCCCCAGCCTGTTGCGCCCCCCGCCGTGAGCGGACCCAGCGAAGCGGACCTGGCGCTCATCCCGGCACCCGACGGCACGCCGGAGTCGGTGGTGGAGGCCGCGGCCGAGGCCCATCCGGGCGCCGTCGGGGTGCTCCTGCTCAGTGAACGGCTCGCCAAGGGCATCAACACCAAGTCCGGGAGCTGCCTGAAGGATCTCAGCGACCTCGCGCACGAGCTCTTCGTCACCCTCAAGGACCCCGACAACGCCCTGGCGGTCGCGGACCTGCTCAACGTCCTGCCGTTCGACGGCAACCCCGACCGCTGGGCCTCCGTGGAGTCATCGCTGGCGCTCTCCAGCTACATCTGCCGCCAGCTGGGTCAGGACCAGCGCGCCGGGATCTACGAGAAACTGCTCCGCGCGCCGGAGGCCATGGAAACGGACCCGTTCAAGGCCAGGATCAACGCCAAGGTGCGCCAGCGCTCGCTCAACGAGCCCAACCTGTACGACAAGGAAATCTTCCGCTCGATCGACAACGCGAACCAGGATGCGGAACGCGACTGGCGCCTGCTGCGGCTCGAGGCGCTCCTGTTCCTGCGCGCGCACGGCGGCTCCGAAACGATCGGCACCGTTGAGCTGGAACGCCGGATCGCCAACGAGCTCGAATCGGTCCGCGCCTGAGGTCTAGCGTTGGGCCCTACCCGTGGCGGGCACGGAGTTGTAGATTCACCCCATGACGAACAATCTGAGCGTTGTGATCAATTCCGACGCGCAGCAAGTTTGGACCATGCTGCGCGAACCCGCCAAGATCGCCCAATGGCACGGCTGGGTGGCCGATGACCAAGAGGCCGAAATCAACGAAATCTACTTCGGCCCCAATGTGGTCGAAGGCGCCGACCACACCTCCCTGGTGGTCGACGGCGGCGACGTTTTCACCCTGAAACCTGTCCCCACGGGCACGGAGGTCAGCGTCACCCGGGCGGCAATCGACCACAATTCCGAGTGGGCGGCCTGGGACGAGGACATCACCCAGGGCTGGCTGACATTCCTCCACCAGTTGCGCTTCTCCCTGGAACGGCACCCGCACGGCAAGCGCCGGACCTTCTTCTTCTCCGTGCCCGGCTCCGGCGGTTCCGCGATAGAGAAACTGGGGCTCAATGATGTCCCGTCGCCGGGGGACCCGTATTCGCTCACCCTGCCCACGGGCGAGGAAATCTCCGGCAAAGTGTGGTTCCGCAGCAACCACCAGGTGGGCCTGACGGTCCACAACTATGCCGAGCACGGGGACGGCCTGCTGATCGTGGCGGACCAGCCCGCCATCGCCGACGTCCGGCCCGACGGCGGATCCCTCGCAATCGTCTCCACCTACGACCTCGGGGCCCACCAGCTGGAGGCGGTCCGCGACTACTGGGACAAGTGGCGGGCTGAGAACTACCCCACATCGGATCCCGTCCACTGAGTCCTGAGCTGCGTTAGCTGGCACACTTGAACCGTGCCAGCCAATCCTGACTTCGCGTCTTCGTCCCCCGCGCCCGCCCGGCAGTCCGAATTCTCCTTCCGCGTGGGCAAACGCCTGAGCGAGGCGTGCCCGCCGTCGGCCGGGCAGGTTGCCGCCAACGGCGGTGAGTTCCTGGGCCGGACCGGCACCATCGCCACCCCGCACGGGGAGATCCAGACCCCGGCGTTCATCGCCGTCGGCACCAAGGCCACGGTCAAGTCCGTGCTGCCGGAATCCATCGCCGAACTCGGCGCGCAGGCGGTGCTGGCCAACGCCTACCACCTGTACCTGCAGCCGGGCGCGGACATCCTGGACGAGGCCGGCGGCCTGGGCGCGTTCATGAACTGGCGCGGTCCCACGTTCACCGATTCCGGGGGTTTCCAGGTGATGAGCCTGGGCTCAGGGTTCAAGAAGGTCATCGACATGAAATCGGTGGACAATTCGGGCCCGGACGACGCCGTCGCCCCCGGAAAGGAACGCCTGGCCCACGTGGACGAGGAAGGCGTGTGGTTCAAGAGCCATCTCAACGGCGACCGGCACCGCTTCAGCCCCGAGATCTCCATGAACGTCCAGCACCGGATCGGCGCGGACATCATGTTCGCGTTCGACGAGCTCACCACGCTGCAGAACTCCCGCGGCTACCAGGAGGAGTCCCTGGAGCGGACCCGGCGCTGGGCCGAGCGGTGCATCACCGAGCACTTCCGGCTCACGGACGAGCGCGCCGGTAAGCCCTACCAGGCCCTGTTCGGGGTGATCCAGGGCGCCCAATACGAGGACCTGCGCCGCAAGGCCTGCCGCGACCTCGGCGCCATGAACTTCGACGGCTTCGGGATCGGCGGGGCGCTGGAGAAAGAGAACCTCGGCACGATCGTGCGCTGGTGCAACGAGGAGCTGCCGGAGAACAAGCCGCGGCACCTGCTGGGCATCTCCGAACCGGACGACATCTTCACGGCCATTGAAAACGGCGCGGACACCTTCGACTGCGTCTCCCCCACCCGGGTGGCCCGCAACTCGGCGTTCTACCACCCCACCGGCCGGTTCAACCTCTCCGGCGCGAAGTACAAGCGCGACTTCGGCCCGCTGCAGGAAGGCTGCGACTGCTACGCCTGCCTGAACTATTCGCGGGCCTACATCCATCATCTGTTCAAGGCCAAGGAGATGGTCTCGGCCACCCTGATCTCGATCCACAACGAACGCTTCGTGGTGAAGATGGTCGACGACGCCCGGCTCGCCATCGAGGCAGGCAAGTTCTTCGAGTTCAAGGCCGAGACCCTGGCGAACTACTACTCCTAGGGCGCCCCGGCGTCCAGCCGGACCTCATCGTCCGCKGCACCACCGCCCGCGTTCCCACCCGAAGCGGCCGGCCTCTCGAATTCGCGGGAAACCACCGACTTCGCCGTAACTTTGCGGCGCCCTCGCCACGTTCCGGCGAATTGGGCGGCGTCCAAAGCAGCCGTCCCCCCAAAGAAGCCAAGGTGCGGCGCTCTCGTGTTATCCACATAGCGACGGCGGGGCCTCCCGCCTGCTCCTGCAGCGGCCGAAGCTGGTGGCATGACGCATAACCCCGTGTTGGAGCTGCCGGCCGGTAACCTCTGGCGCACCGAACAGCTCCTGGATCTCGGCTTCAGCTCGCGCGCCGTCCGCTCGCTCCTCGATTCAGGCACTCTCGTCCGGCTCCGGCACGGCTGCTACATCCGCGCCAGCCTCTGGAACGCCCAGTCGCCTACTGTCCGGAGCCGGCAGCTCATCTACGCGCACGCCCACGGAACGCGTACGACGTCGACAGGAGCCTTCCACTACAGCCACACTTCCGCAGCGCGCCTCCGCCTTCTCCACCTGTGGGAAGTGGATGACGTGATCCATGTCCTCCAGAAGGTACGGCCTTCGAACGAGCGTCACGGCAGGGACGTCCGCTGTCACACGCGCCCCTTCGCCGACCACGACGTCGCCGTGGTGAACGGCCTCCGGACCACGTCCCTGGAGCGCACGACGGCCGACTGCGCCATGCTGCTGCCCTACAGGCCGGCGTTGATCCTCACCGACCACGCGCTTCGACTCGGCGCGGACCCGGGCGCCCTGCAGGCCATGGCAGATGATCTGGACGGCCGCCGGGGCATTCGGACTTTCCGCCGCGTCCTGGCCGCGGCCGATTCTCGCTCCGAATCTCCCGGTGAGACCCTGACCCGCGACCTGATCCTGCGGCTGCGGATCCGACCACCTGAGCCGCAGCTGGAGGTGTCGAGCCGCGCCGGGCGCCATCGCCTGGACTTTGCATGGAAGGAGGAAAAGGTCGCCCTCGAGTTCGACGGCAAAATCAAGTACTTCGACTACAGCCCCACGGCCGAGGTGCTCTTCGAGGAACGGCGCCGGGAGAAGGCCTTGGTTCAAGAGGGCTGGCGGTTCGTCCGCGTGGAGTGGAAGGACCTCTTTCGCGAGCAGGAATTCAAGCACCGTCTGCTTCGTGCGCTGGCCGGCCGCCGGTGCCCCTGAGCGTCGAATGCGTTGCGGCGCCCGGCACCCCGCACCCCGCAGACTCGAATTCGCCGGTAGCGCGCCACGTCGTCGGACACTTACGGCGACACCGCGGGTTTCCGGCGAATTGGGCGGCTGCTGGCTCCGAACCGGCCGGCGCACGGCGGCGGAGTCCTAGGCGCCGTAGCTCGGTTCGCGCTTCTTGACCCAGCCGATGGCGAGCGAGGTCAGCGGGACGAAGGCGAACTCCACGAGGGTCTTGTAGAGGAAGCCCACGAGGACGTAGTTCACGAACATCGCGGCGTCGGTAATTCCGATCACGGATGCGGCGATGCTGCAGAAGATCAGGGTGTCCACGAACTCACCCGCCACGGAGGAGCCCATGATGCGCGCCCACAGGGACCTTTCCCCGGTCCGTGACTTCATCTTCACCAGGATCCAGGAGTTGATGGTCTGGCCGGCGAGGAAGGCCAGCAGCGATGCCAGCACAATCTGCGGGACCGGCCCCAGTGCGCCTTCCAAGGCTGCCTGTTTGGAGGAACCGTATTCGTCGTCGAACCCCGGAAGGGCGATGATGACCCAGTAGCAGAGCGACGCGAAGACGGACAGCGCAAAGCTGGTGATGATGGCCTTGCGCGCCACTTTGAAGCCGTAGACCTCGCTGATGACATCGCCCAGGATGTACGCCAGCGGGAAGAGGAAGAAGCCGCCGTCGGTGATGACGGGGCCGATCGCCACGCCCTTGGACGCCCCGATATTGGACAGGATCAGCACCACGGCCATGACAGCGAGCATGATGCCGAAATGTGGGGAGCCGATCGAGGCGAACCTTGGTGTGGCTGACGCCGGGAAGGTCTTGGCGGAGGTCATGGGCATTCCGTTCGTAGTGGTTCGCTCGGCGGCCCACACCCGCAAAGGGAACACGCTGGGCGGCCGGCTGTATTAGCACTGGACGGCCCCGGTAACACAAGCAGCCGGAACCGCCTCCATTCTCGCACCCGACGGTTCGGGCACGGCGGTATGGGGGCGGCGGCATGGGAGTCTGGGCGGCGGCCAGGAGCCGCGAGTTCGCGGCAAGCCCTCGAGCTCGCGGTAAATGTACGGCGACCCGGCGCGCTTCCGGCGAATTCGAAGTCGCAGCGCTTCCGCACTGCCCATCCTATGAAGCTTGCCCACACCCTGCGAACGCTCCGGGCGTGGTGGCAGGATGGGGCCAAGGAGGAGCCCCATGCCTGACACCGCAGTTTCCACGCGCGCCCTCGTCAAGCGGTACCGCGACGTCACCGCCGTCGACTCGCTCAACCTCGACGTCCGCCGGGGCGAGATCTACGGGTTCCTCGGCAGGAACGGGGCGGGCAAAACGACAACCATCCGCATGATGCTCGGCCTGATCCGGCCGAGCAGCGGGGAGGTGAGCGTCCTAGGCCAGCGCATCATACCTGGCGAGACCGCCGTGTTCGCCCGCGTTGGCTTCCTCGTCGAGACCGCGACCGCCTACCCCAACCTCACCGTGCGCGAGAATCTGGACATCCAGCGCCGGCTCACCGGGTCGCCGCCGCGGTCGGTCGCCGAATCGATCACGCTGCTGCGCTTGGATCCTTATGCCGATCGGCGTGCCGGGCAACTCTCGCTCGGCAACAAACAGCGTCTCGCTCTCGCCCGCGCGCTGCTGCACTCCCCCGAACTGCTCGTGCTCGACGAGCCCGCTAACGGCCTTGATCCGGCCGGCATAGTCGAGATCCGCATGCTGCTCCGTTCGCTCGCCGACAAGCGCGGCGCCACCGTCTTCATGTCGAGCCACATCCTCGCCGAGATCGCTCACCTGGCCGACCGCATCGGTATCGTCCACGACGGCCGTCTCATCGAGGAGTCGTCGCGCGACGAACTCGCCGCGAAGGCGCGCGCGTTCGCGACTGACGCCTACACCCCGGAAGAGCGCGAGCAGGCGCTGCTCACACTGGATCTGGAGCGCTACTTCCTGGCGCGGACGGGCGATGCGCGCGGTGCCGATGGCCGGAGGAGCGGCGCTTCGTCCGAGGGCGGCGCGGTTTGATGTTCGGTCAGGTTCTTGGCACCGAGTTCGTGAAGCTCCACCGTGCCAAGGCGACGTGGGCCACGCTGGCGGTGCTCGCGATCATGCCGCTCGGTATTGCGCTTTTCATGTGGATCGTGCGCGAACCGGGGCGGGCGGCCCAGCTGGGGCTTCTGGGTACCAAAGCGAGCCTTGCCGGGCTTGAGGCGACGTGGCTCCAATACTTCTACATGCTCACGCTGGTCTTCGGTGTCGGCGGGATGCTGCTGCTGACGTTCATCGTCGCCTACCTGTTTGGCCGGGAGTACGGTGATGCCACCGCCAAGAACATGCTCGCGCTGCCCGTGGCCCGTCATTGGTTCGCCGCCGCGAAGCTGGCGGTCGCGGCCGTGTGGTGGATGGCGCTCATCGTCATAGTCCTCGTCGAGGCCATGGCGATCGGACTGGTGTTGGGGCTGCCGGGGTTCTCGGCAGAGTTGGCCGTGGCGGGAATCGCACACGTGCTCCTCGCTGCGACGATCTCGTTCCTGCTCGCGCCTGTGGTCGCCTGGATCGCTGTGTGGAGCCGAGGCGAAGTGGCCCCCATCGCTTTCTCGCTCGTTATGCTGGCCCTGGGCAATCTGTTCGGCAAGACCGGCTGGGCGGAGTGGTTCCCTTATTCGATCGTCCCGCTGCTGATCGGCATGGTGGCCGATCCTGTCGGCTCGCTTCAGCCAGGCAGCTATGTTGTGCTCGCGGGAACGTTCGTGGCGGGCACCGCCGCAACGATCCTGCAGCTGCGGTTCGCAGACAACGCCCAATAGCGTGGGCCCGGGCCGCCGTCGTTGTCGCCGTCCATTCGCGCCTTAGGCCGCGAGTTCGCCGGATACGCGCCAAGTCGCCGCGAACATACGGCGACCCGGCGCGCTTCCGGCGAATTCGAGGACGGCCTGCGGCCTGCCCTAGCGGCGCGAGGCGTCGATGAGGTCCTTGTCCTCGTCCCTGCCGCCGTCGCCCGGACCACCAGCAGCCGCCCCCGGGGCCGCGCCCGGACCAGCAGCCACCCAGGCGTGGCCCTGTTCATGATCCAGGTGCGTAGACTTCTTGTTCTTCAGGGCGAAGATGTAGACCAGCAGGGAGATGCCGATGGCCACGGTGACGTAGGTGAAGAACAGCTCTTCCTGTCCGGTCTTCTGCAGAGCAGCGCCGATGAGCGGGACGGTGCCGCCGAAGAGAGAGTTGGCGATCGCGTAGCCCAGGCCCACCCCGAGGGCACGGATGGACGCGGGGAAGAGCTCGGCCTTCACCAGGGCGTTGATGGACGTGTAGCCGCCTACGATCAGCAGGCCGCCCATCATGAGCAGGAACGCGGTGATCGGATCCTTGGTCCCGGCGAGAGCGGACAGGAGCGGCCAGGTGAACAGGACGCCGGTGATGCCGAACCACAGCAGCAGCGGTTTGCGGCCGACCTTGTCCGAGATGATGCCGTAGACCGGCTGGAGCAGCATGAAGATGAACAGTGCCCAGAAGTTGATGACCGACGTGTCCGTCTTGGCGATGCCGGAGGTATCGTTCATGAACTTCAGGATGAAGTTGGTGTACGTGTAGAACGCCACCGTGCCGCCAAGGGTGATTCCGATGCAGATCATGAGCGGCTTCCAGTAGCTGGTGAACAGCAGCTTCATGGTTCCGGGCTGCGCCTGGCCTCCCACGGCAGGGGCCTTTGCGGCCTCGAGCTGTTCGGCCGAGACGGTTTCCTCCATGGAGCGCCGCAGCCACAGGACCACCAGCGCGGCCACGCCGCCCACCGCGAACGGGATGCGCCAGCCCCACTCGGTCAGCTCGGCCTTGGGCATGGCGTTCTGCAGGACCACAAGGACCAGCAGTGCCAGCATCTGGCCGCCGACCAGGGTGACGTACTGGAAGCTGGAGAAGAAGCCGCGGCGCTTGGAGGTGGCAGCCTCGGACATGTACGTGGCGCTGGTGCCGTACTCACCGCCCACGGAGAAGCCCTGGATCACGCGGATGAGGACCAGCAGGATCAGGGCCCACAGGCCGATCACGTCCTGGGTGGGCAGCACCGCGATCGCGAAAGAGCCGGCGGACATCATGGTCACGCTCAGTGTCAGCGCGGCTTTGCGGCCCTTGCGGTCGGCGTAACGGCCAAAGAACCAGGCACCGATCGGGCGCATCAGGAAGGACGTCGAGAAGACGGCCATCGCCTCGAGGCCGGCCTGGAGCTCGTCCTTGGAGTTGAAGAAGTGCGCCTGGAAGTAGGCCGCGAACACGGTGTAGACGTAGAGGTCGTACCACTCGACAAGGTTGCCGGCCGAGCCTTTGAGGATGTTGCCGACGGCTTTCCGGGTCTGGGCCGCTTCGGTCAGTTGGGTGCTCATCAATGAACCTTCCTGGATCCGGCGCCGCCGGTAAGCAACACCGTCCGCCACCCTAGCCCGCGTGATCCGGAACACTCAGGTTTTGTTCATACTGTTCATGGAATGTTTGTTCATGAGCACAATGCTGGCGGATTTGGCGGGATGGCAGGATGGGACCATGACTTCTACCGCATTCGATTCCGCCGTCTTGACTGCTTCCGATACAGCTACCGGGCCCGCCTCCTCCCCCGCCGTCGCGCTGACCATCGCAGGCTCCGAAGCGACCGGCGGCGCCGGCGCGCAGGCTGACCTGAAGACGTTCCAGGAACTCGGCGTCTTCGGGATCGCGAACCTGACCTGCATCGTGTCCTTCGACCCCAAGGACAACTGGAACCACCGCTTTGTCCCGGTGGACCAGCAGGTCATCGCGGACCAGCTGGAAGCGACGACGGCGGCTTACGGTGCCGCGTCCGGCGCACCGGCCGTGCTGGACACCGTCAAGATCGGCATGCTGGGCAGCCCGGCGACGATTTCGACCGTGGCCGCGGCGCTGGCGGCCGGGCAGTTCGCCAACGTGGTGCTGGATCCGGTGCTGATCTGCAAGGGCCAGGAGCCGGGCCACGCCCTGGACACCGACCAGGCGCTCAAGTCCCACATCCTGCCGCTGGCCACCTTCGTCACCCCCAACCATTTCGAGGCCGAGTCGCTCTCCGGGCTGGAGATCACCGACGTCGAGTCCCTCAAGGCCGCCGCGGTCCGCATCCATGAGCTCAGCGGCGCCGCGGTGCTCGCCAAGGGCGGCGTGCGGCTCGAAGGCCCCGACGCCGTCGACGTCTACTATGACGGCGAAACCCTGGAAGTCCTGTCCGCCCCGAAGGTGGGCGAGGTGGCAGTCTCCGGCGCCGGGTGCTCATTGGCCGCGGCGGTGACGGCCGAGCTCGCCAAGGGCGCGACGCCGCTGGCCGCCGCCCGGACGGCGAAGGCGTTTGTGACCGCCGGCATCCGGAACCGCGTGGCCTCGGGCGCCCCGTTCGATGCCTTGTGGCAGGGCGGCCCGCGCTAACTCGTTGCTGGGATCATTGGAGGAAACGGCAATGGCACAGCACTTTGAGTCCGTGGAGGAATACATCGCCTCGTTTCCTGCTGACGTGCAGGAGGCGCTGCAGGAGATCCGGCGGCACTGCCATGCCGCGGTACCAGGATCAGGGGAGATGATCAGTTACGGCATCCCGACGATCACGCTCGGGGGCAAATACGTCGTCTATTTCGCGGGCTGGGCGCACCACATCTCCGTCTACCCCGTGCCCGACGGCGACGAATCGCTGAGCACGGAACTCGCCCCCTACCGCGCAGCGAAGGGCAGCCTGAAGTTCCCGTTGCGGAAGCCTGTCCCGTACGAGCTGATTGGAAAAGTGGCGGCGGCCTTGGCACAAGAGCGCCGGAGCGGGACGCCCTAAGCCGCCGAGTTCGCCGGAGTCCCTCCAGTTCGCCGGAAGTTTGTGGCGAACTGGAGGGCTTCCGGCGATGTGGGTGCCGGTAGGCCACCCGTCAGCGCGGGTCCGCGACCTTCCCCATGAAGACCGGGAGCCCGGTTTCGGTGTGCACGACCTCGTAGAGGAACGGCCGGTCGAAGTCGATGGTCTGGTCCGGGAGGGGACGCACACCGGTCACGGCGCCGTTGATCTGGGTCACGGCGGCGGCCACCGTTCCCTTCTCGGCAACGGTGATGTCGGCGGCCTGGGCGGCCTGCGTAAGCGTCAGCTTCGGCTGGATGGCGTCGAAATCTTCGGTGGTGACCAGGGTCCCGGCCAGTCCCAGCGCTTCAAATACCTTCCGCAGGTCGAAGGTGCTCTTGTGGTCCCACTTGGGCAGGGAGATCAGTGCGGAGACCTCCTGGGCCGTGTCCAGGGCCGCCGCAATTGCCGCCAGCTTGGCCGCCGTGAGGGTCTCCGGCCCAACGCCTGGACCGGGCAGCACCAGCCGCATGGCAAAACCTTCTGCGTATGGCAGCTCCACCGCCCGCCAGCCAGGGCCCTCCGCATAGGCCAGCTGCAGCGAGTTGTACATGGTCGGCACGCTGATTTCCTCGCCACCTGAGGTCGTGAAAGGTCCGTCCGAGGTGTCGTTCGGGTCGAAAGGAGACTGCCACGCCGCGGCGAAGTACAGGGCATTGAGGAGGCTGAACGTGTTGTCGCGATCGTACTCCGCGGGTGCTTTCTTGATCCGGCCGCCCGTGTTCCGGTCCACCCAGGCATCYAGGGCCGGCCTCGTGGCGGCCTCATCCCGGAAATCCACGGGGTACACCCCGGTGCCGTAGTGCCGGGCAAGGGTTTCCAGGTAGTTCCTCCCGGTTGGTACATCCTTGTCCACAAACAGACCGTTGGCCGCATGCATGACCGGCTTCCGGGGCGGATCCTTTTCGTCGACCGAGCCGGGATCACCGTCATACGCCGCCAGGGACTCGAGCAGGGCGTTCATGGCCTCATCCCGGTTGCCGTCCGGGAGCCCCAGCACCTGGTCCATTTCGACGGCGGTCTCCCCGGACGCCCCTGCCCGCAGCATGGCGAGCGCGATCAGCAGGCTGCCGGGGGACGACACCACGTTCCCTTCGGCCCCGTCACCGCCGTCGGCCAGCAGCGCGGCTCCCAACGTCAGGGCGGAAGCCCGGAATGCCTGGAATTCGGCAGCGTACGCGGCGCGGTCCACCGGAACCCGTTCGACGCCGTCGGCCTTCACAAGCCCTGGTACCGGGGGCGCACAAGCCGTGAGCACCGCGATGGTTCCCGCCGCCACAATTTTCGCCACGCGGTGATCTTTCATGGCCACACCTTTCGCCTCGATGGGTGCGCAGTTCGCCGGAATGTCTCCGGTTCGCCGGACATATCCGGCGAACCGGGCAGCTTCCGGCGAACTCGCCGGGCCCCTAGCGCCGCGGGACGTTCCGCAGGTTGCTCCGTGCCATACTGACGGCCTCGCCGGCACCCCGGTTCAGGACCACTTTGGACATGGCCGTGGCGAAGCCCAGGACCTGCGCGCCCTTGATCTTCGGCGGGAGGGACAGCGCCTTGGGGTCCGTGATGAGCTCCACCAGCGACGGGCCGGGGTGGGCGAAGGCTTCCCGGTACGCAGCCTCGATGCGGGACGGATCCGTGACGCGCTCGGCGTGGAAGCCCAGGGCCCGGGCAACGTCCGCGTAGTTGGCGTCCGGGACGTCGACGCCGAAGTCCGGGAGCCCGTCCACCAGCATCTCGAGTTTCACCATGCCCAGGGTGGAGTTGTTGAAGACCACCACGTTCACGGGCAGCCGGTGCGCGGCGACCGTGATGAGCTCGCCCAGCAGCATCGACAGGCCGCCGTCGCCGGAGACCGAAACCACCTGCCGGCCGGGGTAGGCCAGCTGGGCGCCGATCGCGTGCGGCAGCGCGTTGGCCATGGACCCGTGCAGGTACGAGCCGACCAGCCGGCGGGTGCCCAGCGGGTTGATGTACCGGGCGGTCCAGACATTGCACATGCCGGTGTCCGCCGTGAAAATCGCGTCCCTCGCCGCCACCTGGTCCAGCAGGGAGGCAGCATATTCCGGGTGGATCGGCTGTTTCGTCCCGACGTTGCGGGTGTACGCCCCCACGGCCTTGTTCATGAGCCGGTCGTGCTTCTTCAGCATCGCATCCAGGAAACGGCGACTCTTCTTGGCCGTGACCAACGGCATGAGGGCGGCAAGGGTGGGGAGGACGTCGCCGTGCACTGCGACGTCGACGTCRGTCCGCCGCCCCAGTTTGTGCGCGGCCCGGTCCACCTGCGCCGTCCGGGTTCCGGGGAGGAACTGGTCGTACGGGAAGTCCGTTCCCAGCAGGATCAGCAGGTCCGCGTCCTCGATGCCCTCGGCCGCGGCGCCGTAACCCAGCAGCCCGGTCATGCCGATGTCATAGGCGTTGTCGTACTGCATGAAGTCTTTGCCGCGGAGGCTGTGGCCGATCGGCGCCGCGATCATCCCGGCGAGCGCAATCACCTCGTCGTGCGCGCCCTCGACGCCGGCACCGGCAAAGATGGCCACCTTGCCGGCGGCGTTGATGGCGTCGGCCAGTTCCTGCACACTCGCGGGGTCCGGCATCAGCGCCGCCGGCCGGAAGGTCGCCGGGGCCGGCGTTTCGGCCGTCGCCTCCAGGCCGGCGATGTCACCGGGAAGGGTCACGACGGCGACGCCCCTTAGGCCGACGGCGTGCTGGATGGCGCTGTGCATGACGCGGGGCGCCTGCTCCGCGGTGCTGATCAGCTCGGAGTAGACCGAGCACTCGTTGAAGAGCCGGTCGGGGTGGGTTTCCTGGAAGAAACTGCTGCCGATCTGCTTGCTGGGGATGTGCGAGGCGATCGCCAGCACCGGCGCCCCGGAACGGTTGGCGTCATACAGGCCGTTGATCAGGTGCAGGTTGCCGGGCCCGCAGGAGCCGGCGCACACCGCGAGCCGGCCGGTCAGTTGGGCTTCCGCCGCCGCGGCGAATGCGGCCGCCTCCTCATGCCGGACATGGATCCAATCGATACCGCCCTGTTGCGAGCCGCCGGTCTTGCGGACGGCGTCGACAATCGGGTTGAGGCTGTCCCCCACAATCCCGTAGATCCGCTGCACGCCGGCAGCCTGGAGTTGTTCGATGAGCTGGGTGGCAAGTTCCTTGGCCATGGGCGCACGCTCCCGCGAGATAGATCGATGAGCTGACACAGGCCAATATAGTCTGCCCTGCGGTCAGCCACGCCCAAGGGGTCGCTCCCTCACCTTCTGCAGCAAACTCCCGGACGCTCCCTCACCTGATGTGCGGGAGCGACGCACCGAAAGCCGCAGGAAATGAGGGAGCGACGAGCAGTAACGGGCAGGATCTGAGGGAGGGTCCAGGAGGAACCCGCAGGAACTGAGGGAGGGTCAGCTCCCCGAGTGCGCCTGCAGGAAGGAGTAGACCTCGGTCTCGTCCACGCCTGGGAAGGCGCCCGGCGGCATGGCCGCCAGCAGGTGGGAGTGGGCCCGGGCCGAGGGCCAGGCGTTCCCGGCCCATTCGGCGGTCAGCGACGCCGGCGGGCGGCGGCAGCAGCTTTCGTCCGGGCAGGTGGACTTGGACCGCTCGGTGGTGTCGCGGCCGCGGAACCACTTCACGTGCGCATACGGGACACCCACGGACAGGGAGAACTCCCCGTTCGCGGAGCGTTCCGTCCGGGCCGTGCACCAGTACGTCCCGGCCGGGGTGTCAGTGTACTGGTTGTAGGCGCTGAACTTGTCCGGGACGTCGAACACCACCCGGGACGTCCAGTTCCGGCACGAGAACTGACCCTCGATGGCGCCGGTGTGGTCCTGCGGGAACGTCACGCCGTCGTTCTCGTAGGCCTTGTAGATGATGCCGCTCTTGTGCGTCTTCTGGAAGTGCGTGCGGATGCCCAGGTGCTGGGTGGCCAGGTTTGTGAAGCGGTGCGCGGCGGTCTCGTAGGACACCGCGAAGGCATCCCGGATGTCCTCGACCGCGATTTCCTTGGCCTGCTTGGCCTCCTGCAGGAATGCCACGGTAGCCTGCTCGGGCAGCAGCAGCGCGGCGGCGAAGTAGTTCGTGGCCACGCGCTGCATCAGGAAATCGCCGTAGTTGTTCGGCGTCTGGTGGCCCAGGACGTARTGGCCCAGSGCCTGCAGCAGCACCGAACGGGGGTCGTGATCGCTGCGGGCGTTCTGCGTGAGATAAATTCGGCGGTTCTTAAGATCAGTCACCGAACGCGTGGAATGAGGGAGATCACCCACATGGTGGAGGCTGAATCCGAGATGCCCGGCGATGTCCGAAATGACGTGGTGGGACAGCGGACCGCTGGTGTGGCCCACCGAGGCCAGGACCTTCTGCGCCTCGGCCTCATACTCGGGGAAATAGTTGTTCCTCTCGCGCATCATCGCGCGCAGTTCACCGTTCGCGCGGCGGGCCTCCTCCGGCGTCGCGACCTGCTCATTGAGCCGGCGTTCAAGCTCATGCTGCAGGCCCACCATGGACTCCAGCACATCCATCGGAAGCCGCGAACTGATGCGGATCTTGGGCAGATTCAGGGACTCATAGATGGGGCTGCGCTGGTACCGTTCCAGCTCGATCTCCAGCGCCGCACGCCGGTTGGGCGGCTCCGCGCCGAGCAGTTCGTCGATGCTCACCCCGAGTGCCGCAGCAAGCTGCTGGAGCAGACCCAGCTTGGGCTCGCGTTTGCCGTTTTCCATCAGACTCAGCTGGCTGGGGGCCGTCCCGACGGCGGCACTCAGGTCGTCGAGCGTGAGCCCTGCCGCCTTGCGCAGATGCCGGACGCGCCGGCCCAAGCTGATGACATCCACCTCCGGCGCTGCGGGCGCGGACGACGCAAGGGCTTGGCGGTTCCAGCTGGTTGAGTGCATTTCTTGAGAATACGCGAAGAAGTGCATTTCTTTCCATAGCTTTGGTCTAGAAACCCCTTGGAAAGTGCAGAAAAGTAGAACTCACGGAAAGATTCACTATCCGGGAACAACCAACCAGGCTCTGCAGAGACGCAGACTGACCGGCCCCGGACCCACCAAGGAGACAAAGATGACTGCAGCATTTGAGCCCACCCAGCAGACGCCCGAACAGCAGGCCGCCGCRCTGGAGCTCGAGTGGGCCGCCAACCCGCGCTGGGAAGGTGTGACCCGGGACTACAAGGCCTCCGACGTCATCCGCCTCCGCGGCCGCGTCTCCGAAGAACACACCCTCGCCCGGCGCGGCTCCGAAAAGCTGTGGAAGCAGCTCACCGAAGAGCACAAGACCGGCGGCTACACCAACGCCCTCGGCGCCCTGACCGGCAACCAGGCCGTGCAGCAGGTCAAGGCCGGCCTCCGCGCCATCTACCTCTCCGGCTGGCAGGTCGCCGCGGACGCCAACAACTCCGGCCACACCTACCCGGACCAGTCGCTCTACCCCGCCAATTCCGTTCCCACGGTGGTCCGGCGCATCAACAACGCCCTGCTCCGCGCGKACCAGATCGAGTTCTCCGAGGGCATCCAGACCGTCGAGGACTGGATGGTCCCGATCGTGGCCGACGCCGAGGCAGGCTTCGGCGGCCCGCTGAACGCCTACGAGCTCATGAAGTCCATGATCCAGGCCGGCGCCGCGGGCGTGCACTGGGAAGACCAGCTCGCCTCGGAAAAGAAGTGCGGCCACCTCGGCGGCAAGGTCCTGATCCCCACCCAGCAGCACGTCCGGACGCTGAACGCGGCCCGGCTCGCCGCCGACGTCGCCGGTACCCCGTCGGTCATCATCGCCCGCACCGACGCCGAGGCGGCCACCCTGATCACCTCCGACGTCGACGAGCGTGACCAGGAATTCATCCTCCGCGAAGGCGGCCAGCCGGTCCGCACCCCGGAGGGCTTCTACAAGGTCCGCAACGGGATCGAACCCTGCATCGCCCGCGCCAAGGCCTACGCCCCGTACTCCGACCTCATCTGGATGGAGACGGGTACCCCGGACCTGGAACTGGCCCGCAAGTTCGCCGAATCCGTCAAGGCCGAGTTCCCGGACCAGATGCTCTCCTACAACTGCTCGCCGTCGTTCAACTGGCGCAAGCACCTCGACGACGCCACGATCGCGAAGTTCCAGCGCGAACTCGGCGCCATGGGCTTCACCTTCCAGTTCATCACCCTGGCCGGCTTCCACGCCCTGAACTACTCGATGTTCGACCTCGCCCACGGCTACGCCCGGGAAGGCATGAGCGCGTACGTCGAGCTGCAGGAGAAGGAATTCGCCTCCGAGTCCCGCGGCTACACCGCCACCAAGCACCAGCGCGAAGTCGGCACCGGCTACTTCGACGACATCGCCACCGCGCTCAACCCGAACGCATCCACCCTGGCCCTGGTGGGATCCACCGAAGAAGGCCAGTTCCACTAGACACCCGACGGCGGCGCTTCCGCCATCGGACCGAATACTCCTCCGCGTGCTATTCCCCATTGCCGCCTTCGACACTACACACGTCGACTGGGCGGCAATGGGGCCCCTTTTACGCACGCTTCCGGAGCATCCGGCCCGCCGCCTCGTGCGCACGTCGCCAACCGCCGTCGAACTTGCTTCTTCTCTAAGGAGATTTGAAATGAACAGCTTCACTGACAACTTCACTATCAACGGGATCACGTTGACCGCGCAGCCGATTTGCCGGCAGGGCGAGGTCCTCACGCCGGACGCGCTGGCGTTTGTTGCCAAGCTGCACAAGGCCACGGCAGGGCGCCGTCGGGAGCTGCTGCAGGCACGGCAGGAACGCCGCCAGCAGATCTCCAATGGCCAGGACCCGCGGTTCCTGCGCGAGACCGAGTCCGTCCGCAACGACCCGAACTGGCGCGTCGCTCCCCCGGCCCCGGGCTTGGAGGACCGCCGCGTGGAAATCACCGGGCCGGTCGACAAGAAGATGACCATCAACGCGCTGAACTCCGGCGCCAAGGTGTGGCTCGCGGACATGGAGGACTCCTCCACGCCGTCCTGGCGCAACGTGATCCAGGGCCAGCTGAACCTCACGGACGCGCTGGAACGCCGGATCGACTTCACCTCGCCGGAGGGGAAAGAGTACAAGCTGCGCCCGGCCGGGGAACTGCCCACAGTCGTGGTCCGCCCCCGCGGCTGGCACCTGCCGGAAAAGCACATGCTCATCGATGGCACGCCCATTGCCGGCGGGATCGTGGACTTTGGCCTGTACTTCTTCCACAACGCCCGCCGCCTGATCGCCCAGGGCAAAGGCCCGTACTTCTACCTGCCGAAGATCGAGAACCACCTCGAGGCCCGGCTGTGGAACGACATCTTCATCATGGCGCAGGACCTGCTGGGCATCCCGCAGGGCACCATCCGCGCGACCGTGCTGATCGAGACGATCACCGCGGCGTTCGAAATGGAGGAGATCCTCTACGAACTCCGGGACCACGCCGCGGGCCTGAACGCCGGCCGCTGGGACTACATCTTCTCCCTGATCAAGAACTTCCGCACCCGCGGCCCGCGCTTCGTGCTCCCGGACCGCGGCCAGGTCACCATGACCCAGCCGTTCATGCGCGCCTACACAGAACAGCTCGTCCGGGCCTGCCACAAGCGCGGCGCCATGGCGATCGGCGGCATGGCCGCGGCTGTCCCCAACCGCAAGGACCAGGATGCCAACGCGATCGCCTTCGAGAAGGTCCGCGCGGACAAGACCCGCGAGGCCGGCGACGGCTTCGACGGCTCCTGGGTGGCGCACCCGGACCTGGTGCCGGTCTGCCGCGAGGTGTTCGACGCCGTCCTCGGCGAGCGTCCGAACCAGCTCGAGCGCCTCCGTGAGGACGTCACCCCGGACGACCGCGCGCTCCTGGACATCTCCACGACCACCGGAACCATCACCGAACAGGGCATCCGGAACAACATCGAAGTCGGCATCCGCTACATCGAGTCGTGGCTGCGCGGCAACGGCGCCGTGGCCATCCACAACCTGATGGAGGACGCCGCCACCGCGGAAATCTCCCGCTCGCAGCTGTGGCAGTGGATCTTCGCCCGCGCCATCACCGACCACGGCGACGTGATCACCCGGGAGTGGGTGGAGGACATGCTGGACGAGGAATTCGCCAAGCTGGAGCGCTTCGAAGGAGACCGTTTCGCCGACGCGCGGGACATCTTCGAGGAAGTCACCCTCAGCACCGAGTTCCCGGCCTTCCTGACACTGCCGGCCTACGACCGCTTCCTGCACGAAGCGCGCGACGGCGCCGGCGTCGCCAGCGGGGACCCCGCACTGCTTCCGGCGTAGGACTCCGCGTCCCGGGCAACCGGGTCCGCACAGATTTCCGTTGGCTGGGCTGCCAGGCCCTTCGCAACAGGCACCCCGAAATCCGGGTGGCAGTCCAGCAACGGAAAATCCCCCCGTACTCGACAACGGCGTCGAGACGACAGGTAAGGCCCATGTTCCCCGCGAACATGGGCCTTACCTGTCGTCTCGACTGAAATCACCCCGGCGCGCGACAGCGAATCAGTGGGGCTTCGGCACCCGCCGCAGTGACAGCGAGGTGCCCAGGATGAATGCGGCCACCGAGCACAGGATCATCAGCAGCGGGCCGGTCCAGGCGCCGGTGGTCCCGTGGACGTAGCCCAGCAGGGTCGGCGCCACTGCCCCGAAGGAGTATCCCGTCCCCTGGACGACGGCGGACATCCGGGCCGCCGAGGCCTGGTCCCGCGCCAGCCGGATAATGGCCAGGAAGATTAGCGTGATGCCGCCGCCCTGGGCCACACCGCCGAAGGAACACCACAGCCACCACAGCTCCGGTGCGAGCAGCAGGCCCACGGGTACGGTGAGCCACAGCAGCCCAAGGGCGAGGCCCACCGCCGTCGTACTGGCGAACCGGGCCGCCAGCGGCACGCCTAGTCCGCCCACAATGGCCAGGATCTGGAAGAGCGAGGACCCCGCCCCGGCGGCTGCCGGCGACATGCCGAGTTCGTCAGAGAGCAGGCTTGGCAGCCAGGCGGTCACTCCGTAGTACGAGAACGCCTGCCCGGCGAACCCGAAGGTCAGCGCTGCCGTGATCCACCGCGAGGTGAGCTTGCCGGGCCGCCGCGGGTCCGCCGCGGGGATGGCAGCAGGTATGAATGCCCGCCGGCCAACCGCAATCACCCACACGGCGGCAGCCGCCACCGCGAACAGGCCACTGGCGGCAATCGCGGGCCGCCAGCCCAGCAGGTCAGCCAGCGGCGCCGACACCATGGAGGTCAGGAACGAGCCGATGTTCAGTGCCGCGGTGTAGGTGCCCATTGCCGCGCCTTGCCGGGCGGGGGTGAAGTCACGGCGGATGATCAGCGGGACCACGATGTTGCCGATCGTGATGGCGACGCCGAGGATCACCGTTCCCAGCATGACCAGGGCACCACCGCCGGCCGAGCGGACCACGACGCCGAAGAGCACGCCGAGCAGGGTCAGGGTGATGGCGAACTCGGGCCCCAGCTTGCGTCCGGCCAGCGAGGCCAGGGGCGCGGCGAGGGCAAAGCACAGCACCGGAATGCCGGTCAGGAATCCCAATTCCACCGGGGTAAACCCGAGATCGTCCTCCAGTTGGGCGATCACCGGGGCAACCGCCACCAACGGGCCGCGCATGTTCAGCGCGATCAGCCCGATCGCGAGCATGAGGAGCCAGCCGCGCGGCGCCCGGGCCACGCCGCTCATGGGGTGGGCCGTTGCCCGGCGGCCGGGCAGAAATATGCTTTCATCAGTCCCATTGCTATCACGGGCCCCTGCCGCACCCGCGGAATGTGACGTTTCCGGGGCGGGGCTATTGGCCCGCGAAATAGATCTTGCGAAGCGTCTCGGTGACGGTCCACGACGTCCGTTGACCTTGGCGCAGCCGTACGACGTCGCCAGTTGCGACGTCCAAGGTGCTTCCGTCGTCGAGGAACACGAGGCGGGCCTTCCCGCTCAGGACGACAAAGACCTCCTCGGCCTCGGTATCAGTGGCAGTGCCCGGGGTCATTTCCCATATGCCGACGCCGCATCCCGCCAGGTCCTCAAGCTCGCGAACCGCTGTGCTGGGATTGCCCAGAACAACCTTGTCGGCGGAAAGCGGCTCGTGTTTCAGGTCAAGACCGAGTGCCGCTGTGTGCTCGGCCGCTGAGTCCGTCATTGCTGGGTCTCCTCTGGTGGGGTCAATGGGGGTGTCTAGGAGTCGAAACCCAGCCCCACGGCGTCGAGCGTCTTGAGGATAAGGTTCCGCTTGCCCGCATTGTGATCGGCCCGGTCCATCGACCAGCGGGTCAGGTTGATCCCAATCGAAGCGAAGGGCTCGGGCGGGAACGGGAGCGGGCGTTTGCGCACCATCTCAAGGCGCGTCCGCTCGGTTTCCTGCCCGCCCAGCAGGTCCAGCATGACATCGGCGGCAAAGCGGGTGGATGCGACACCCAGGCCCGTGAAGCCTGCGGCATAGGCCACCCGTCCCTTTCGGGCCGTACCGAAAAAGGTGCAGAACTGGGTGCTGGAGTCAATGGCGCCTCCCCACTTGTGGCTGAACCTCAATCCCTCAAGCTGCGGAAACGTCGTGAAGAAGTGGCTGGCCAGCTTCCTGAACGTCTCCTCCCGGTCCTCGTACGCCTCCTTCACCTGGCGCCCCGCGTAATAGATGGCGTCGTAGCCGCCGAAAAGAATGCGGTTGTCCTTGCTCAAGCGGTAGTAGTGGAATTGATTGGCCATGTCGCCGATGCCTTGGCGTTCCTTCCAGCCAATGGCGGCGAGCTGTTCGTCCGTGAGCGGCTCGGTCATGAGCGCGTAGTCGTAGACCGGCACGGTCATGAAGCTGTTCCGTTTCAGGAGGGAGGGGAAGACATTGGTGGCCAGGGCTACCTGCTTGGCCCGAACGCCGCCGGATCCCGTGTGCACGCGGACGCCGTCAGGCAACTCTTCCAGCCCGCTGACGCGGGACTCTTCGAAGATTTGCACGCCGAGCTCCGTCGCCGCCCGCGCCAGTCCCGCGGCAAGTTTGGCGGGATGGATCATGGCGGCCCCGTCCTTGTGCCAACGGCCGGCGAGATAGGTTGGCGAATTCACCGACGCGCGCATCGCATCCGTGTCAAGGAAAACCCCACCCCCGCCGTCGCTCTTAAGCCATTCAACATGGTGCGGTTCCACGGCCACGTTGAACTCGCCCGTGCGCTCGAAGTCGCAATCGATCTGATAACGCTCAACGGTCTCCTGGATCCCGTCCAGGTTTTCCATGCCCAGGCGCTCCAGCTGGTCCAGTTCCTTGGGCCAGCGGTTCTTGCCGTTCTCATAGCCATGCGTCAGGCTCGCAACGCAGAACCCGCCATTGCGGCCGGACGCGGCCCAGCCGACGCGTTGCGCCTCGACGACGATTACGTCAAGTTCCGGATTGCGTTCTTTGGCCCGCAGGGCCGTCCACAGGCCTGTGTAGCCCGCGCCCACTAGAACGAGATCGGCTTGAAGCTCACTCTCAAGCTGGGGGTACCGGACTACGGCATCGCCCAGATCGTCGATCCAGAATGGTCGGTGCACGGTGTCCGCCAAAGCCTGCTCAACAATTGCCGAGCCCGGGAAGCTCCGCTCAAAAACGGTCGTATGCACTGGAATCTCTCCTATTTGTGAGTGCTTTGTGAGCACTTTGCGAGTGCCCGAGGCACCTGGGTTGGTGGCACAGGTTGGTTGTACAGGCGCCGGGCATAGAGGTCGAACTAAGCGGGCTGCTCCTCCCAGAGGGCCCTCGGCCGTGAGTCGAGGAGCGTGCGGGTGTAGTCGCTGGTGGGAGCCGACAAGATCTTCGCCGTGGGCCCTTGCTCCACGATCTGGCCTTGCTGCAGCACAAGAAGCTCCGCGCACAGCCTGGAAACCACCGCGAGATCGTGGGTCACGAAGAGAATGGTCAGGCCCAGCTGCTCCCGCACTTCCTCCACGAGCTCCAGCACTTGCGCCTGGACCGAGACGTCCAGGGCACTGGTGGCCTCGTCCAGGACCAGCAGCTTGGGCCGCGCGGCGAGAGCCTTGGCAATCGCCACCCGCTGCCGCTGTCCGCCCGAAAGCGCCCGCGGTTTGGAGTCGAACCGCTCCGGGCCGATGCCCACGCGTTCGAGAAGCTCCCGGGCACTCTGCACGGCGTCCGCCCGCCCCTGTCCCTGGTGGAGCCGGAAAACATCTGCCACAGCCTTACCCACAGCGATCCTCGGATCCAGGGAAAGATAGGGATCCTGGAAGACAATCTGCACGTCTTTGGCCAGGAGCTTGCGTTCACCCGCCCGGAGCGGACGTGGCGCCCGGACCCGGCCGTTGATCGCGAGTTCGCCCTCATCGGCCGTCTCGAGCGCGACAATCATTCGCGCCAACGTGGACTTGCCCGAACCTGACTCGCCCACCACGCCCAGGGAGCCGCCAGGGGCAAGGGTGAACGTGGCGTCGTTCAGGGCGGTCAGCATTTCCCCGCCCGGCAACTCATAGCGCCTGCCAAGGCCCTTGACCGAGAGCAGCGGCATGGTGCCGTCGACGGCGGGGGATGCCGGGATCTTGTCTATCTCGATGCGGGGCGTGGCGCCGACCAGCTGGCGGGTGTAGTCCGCCTGCGGGCTCATGAACACTTCGCGAGCCGCGCCATGCTCCACAACTTCGCCCTTGCGCAACACGTAGACGCGGTCGCACAGGGAGGCGGCGAGGTTCAGGTCGTGCGTGATGAACAGCATGCCCATGCCCCGTGCCTGTTGCTGCTCGCGCAGCAATTCGAGAATCCCGGCCTGAGTGGTGACATCAAGGGCCGTGGTCGGCTCGTCGCACAACAGTAATTCGGGCGAATCGAGCAGCGCGGCCGCAATCATGACACGCTGCAGCATGCCGCCGGACAGCTGGTGCGGGTACTGCCGCATCATTTCTTTGGTCCGCCTCAGACCCACCTGTTCCAGCTGCGTGAGGGCCCGCGCGACGGATTCCTTCCGGCTCAGCCCGCGCCATCTCACCAGCGTCTCGGTGAGGAAATCCCCCACCGTGCGTACCGGGTTGATGCCTGCGCGCGGGTCCTGGAAGATCATGGACGCATGGTTGCGGCGCAGTTGCAGCAACTTGGCCGCGGGTGCACTCGTCGTGTCCAGACCCTGTACCTTCACGGAACCGGAGAGCCGGGAGGTGTCCGGGAAAAGGCCTAGCGCGGCCCTCGTGGTGAGCGACTTCCCGGAACCGGACTCGCCCACCAGGGCGACGGCCTCGCCGTCGTCCACGTGCAGCGTAACCTCGTTCAGGAGCGGGCCGCGGCCCGGGAAGTGCAGCGAGAACTGTTCAATTTCAAGGAGCTTGCTCATGAAAGCTTGCCTCCAATCCGGTCGGAGAGTTCCTCACCGATGACGTTGATCGACACGACAATAAGTACGACGACGAGCGCAGGCAGGAGGGCCGGCAGCACATGGCCGCCGAGCAGCGCGCCCCGGGCCTCCTCGATCATGGCGCCCCAGTCGGAGGTTGGCGGCTGGATGCCGAGGCCAATAAACGACAGTGCCGCGAGATCGGCGAGCACATAACCGAAATTGAGCGTGGACTGGGCGCCAACGGTGGGGACCAGGTTTGGCATGACCCGTCCCAGCACCACCCAGGGAGTCCGGAATCCCAGTACCCGGTAGGCCTGGACATACGGTCGGCCCCGTTCGGCGACCACCAACTGCTGCGTCAAACGCGCCAAGTACGGGATGTAGCTGATGGTCATTGCCAGTATCGGCGCCATGAGGCCCTTGCCGAAGATGGCAATGGCCAGCATGGCGAGCAGCAGTGCGGGGAAGGCGAAGAGCAGGTCGAAGACGCGGGTCAGGATCCTGCTGATCCAGCCGTCCGTCCATCCGGCTGCCAGGCCCAAGAGCAGGCCCAGGACCGTGGACGCTGCCACCACAATCAACGGGCCGACGAGCGAGGTACGCCCCCCGAACATGAGGCGGCTGAGCATGTCGCGGCCCAGGGCATCGGTGCCGAGCAAGTGGGCGCTGCTTGGCCCACCCAGCACGCTGGAAAGATCGACGAAGTCCGGATCGTACGGGGCCAGGACCGGGGCGAGCAGGGAGAGAAGCACAACGACGAGCGTTACCGTCACTGCCACCCAACCCGTGACCGACAGGAGGCTTCCGTAGCGGCGGGTCCTCAGGAGGGGAAGCGTTCCTGTGAGAGTCATCGGGACTCCGTTCCTGCGGCGATCCGCGGGTCAATGAGGGGTTGGATGAGATCGACTACCGTGTTGGCCAGGACGAATGCCGTGACAATGATCATGACGATCGCCTGAACCACCGCGAAGTCGAGCCGGTCGATCGACTGGACCAGAAGCTGGCCGATCCCGGTCAGGCCGAATGTCTGTTCCACGATGGCACTGGAGACCAGAAGGCCGGCGATCAGTACACCGCTCACTGTCAGGATGGGGCCCAGGGCGTTGCGGAGCACGTGCCGGAACACCACGGAACTGCGTGTGAGGCCGCGGCTGGTGGCCACCTCCACGTGTTCGCGGGTGAGTTGTTCGTTCATTGAGGAACGCGTCACCCGGGCCATGAAGGCAATGAAGGTCACGCCCAGCGCCAGGGCAGGGAGTGTCAGTTGCCAAAGCCGGCTCGGCCCTTCATCACCGCTGCCGAAGGAAGGAAACCACCCCAACTGGACCGCGAAGAGGGCGGTCAGGGCAATCGCCGCAACGAACGGGGGTATGGCACCGGCTGCCGTGACCGTGATGAGGATGAAGCGGTCCCAGCCGCCCTTGTTCAAGCTTGCGAGCATGCCGGCAATGAGGCCCAGGCCTGTGATGAAGACGGCGGCCAGGGCCACGAGTTCCAGCGTCACGGGCAGGCGGTTGAGCAGCACATCGCTCACGCTCTGGCGGTAGGTCAGCGAGCGGCCCCAGTCAYCGTGGAGGATGCCTCCGATCCACGTGAAATACTGCTCGATCGGAGGCTTGTCCAGGCCGAACTGCTTGGTGATCTCCGCGAGGGCCTCCGGTTTGGGGCTCCGGCCGCGCAGGAGGAAGCGCGCCGGGTCGCCCGGCAGGACAAAGCGTGAGAAGAACACGATCAGTGAGGCGAAGAACAGGGTGATCAGCAGCGTTCCTACCTTGCGGAGCACCAGGGCTAATGGTGCCGCCGTCGGGCTTTTCTTCGTTGCGGGGGTCGGTGGGGCGGGTGGTGCTGCCAGTTGGGTCACAGCCACGGCTACCGGCCTCCAATCGTTGCTGCCCAGGGGTAGTACATGTAGTTGATCGACGGCGTCACGCCTGTGATGCGCTTGCCGAGCCACAGTGCGGTGACGGTCTCATAGAGCGGGGACCAGACCACGTCCTGGCTGGCGATTTTCGCCGCCTGGGCCGTGAGCCGGTTTCGCTCGGCGTCGTCTTCGGTGCCGACCGCGCTGTTGATGAGTTGGTCGTACTCGGCGTTGGACCAGCCACCGTAATTGCTGAAATCGCCGGTACGGAGCACGGAGTACATTTCAAGGGGTTCGGCGCTGGAGAGGTACCAGGACGTCTCGAAGAGATCGACACCCTTGCGGGCCTCGGGGTCGGAGAACAGCGTCGTGTACTTGTCATTGGACATGGTCTGAATCTCCGGTGCCAGGCCGATTTCCCGGGCAGCGGAAGCAACGGCACGCGAGGTGATGTCGAAGGCCGCGGTGAGGGACGCCGTCGCGTAGACGAATTTCTTGCCTGTAGCGCCGGCTTCCTTGATGAGGCGCCTGGCCTCGTCAAGGTTGTAGTCCTGTTTGTCGGGCGATTCGAAGGCCGAATTGACCGTGGAAGGCTGGGCACCCACCCACACGTTCCTGGTGGTCAGCGCATCGGTCGTCTTGCCGTAGCCCTGCTCTGCCGCCTGAAGGAGCGACTCACGGTTGATGGACATCATGAGGGCCTTGCGGACCCGGACATCGCCGAAGACGCCGTTGAGATTTGATGTGACCAGGCTTTGCACCGAGGTGTCGTTGCCGAAGTAGACGTTTCCGGCGTCGGTGTTGGCCTTGAGGATGTCCAGTGCGTTGGAGGGAACCTGCCAGCTGCCATCGATCTCGCCGGTCTGCAAAGCGTTAACCCGGGCATTGGCGTCGGGGAGGATCTTAAAGGTCATCTGCTTCGCCTTGGCCCTGAGGCTTGGATCCCAGTAGTCGTCGAAGCGCTTGAGCGTGATGCCCTCCCCGGCCTCCCAGTGGTCAAATTCAAAGGGGCCCGTGCAGTTCACGCCTGTGGTGGCGTTGCCGTAGTCCGCGCCGTCCTTGGCGAGGGTCTTGGCGGATTCCACGACGCCGGGCGCCCCGACCAGCGCGGAGTTCAAGGCGTAATCCGGGACACTGGTGGTGATGGTGACCTCGTAGTCGCCGGTCTTCCGGATGTCGGCCACTCGTTCAAAGGAGGAAGCCCAGAAGGAACCGACCTTCTCATCGACATGCCGCTTGAGCGAGGCCACCACGTCCGCGGCCGTCAGGAGGCTGCCGTCGTGGAAGTGGACTCCCTGCCGGATGGTGTATACCCAGGTCAGGTCGTCAGGGTGCTCAAATTTGGTTGCCAGCCCCGGCGCAGAGGTCAGGTCGGGGTTCCAACGGAAGAGCGATTCGCACATGTTTGCCAAGACCTGGTTGTCCGGGTAGTCGAACGCGTAGGCGTAGTCGAGCGAAAACGGCTCGGCGTAGAGCGCCCAGCTGAACTGGTCAATTTCCTTGTTGGGTTTGGGCGTCGAATTGCTCAGGGTGAATTTGGCGGCGACGGTGCCGCCCGCAGTTGTGCCGCACCCGCTGAGCATGAGACCAATGGCCGAGCAACCGGCGACGACGGCGCCCAGCCGTCGACGCGATGTGCGTGTGGGAGCCATGCGCATCCTTCCTCTAATCATGAAAGGCGTCCCGGTTCTATGACGGATCCAGCCGGGCAAAGACGCGCTCGCCGGCAATCCAGGTTTCGTCAACTTGGGCGGTATGCAGTTCCTCCGCGGGAATGTCGAAGAGGTTCCGGTCAAGGATCGCCAGGTCGGCGAGGGCCCCGGGGCGGATGATGCCGGTGTCCGAGTCCATGTGGTTGATCCATGCGGTGCCCTGGGTGTAAGCATCAAGGATCTGCTTGAGGGAGAGTTTGTGGTGTTCCGGGCCGAGCGGTTGCTGCGAGCCACCTGGCTCCACTCTGTTCACGGCAACGTGGATGGCCAGGACGGGGTTGGGCGACGAGACTGCCCAATCACTTCCCGCGGCAAGATGTGCCCCTGCCGCCGCGAGTTCGCCGAAGGGGTAGTGCCTTTCCTCAGCATCGGCCTCCAGGAAAGGTAGCGTCAGTACGTCCAATTGTTCTTCGTGGCAGGCCCAGAGTGCTTGGAGGTTGGCTGCTGCCCCGAGGGCCGCGAAACGCGGCACGTCCGCCGTGCGGACCACCTGAAGGTGGGCGAGATGGTGGCGGTTAGTGCCGGGGCCATTGACAGTGCGTGCCTGCTCGACGGCGTCGAGCGCATTGGTGACGGCGCGGTCGCCCAGTGCGTGGAAGTGGACCTGGAACCCGTTGGCGTCGAGGTCTGTGACGAACTCCCGCAGCTGCGCAGGGTCAAAGAACTCGATGCCGTGGTTGTCCGTGTGGTGTCCGTGGCGATCGCGGTACGGCGTGTGCATGGCGGCTGTGAAGTTCTCCGCCACCCCATCCACCATGACCTTCACCGTTGCCGCGGACAACCGCAGCGGATCGCAGGCGTCGGCGACACGATCGCGGCGCGCCAGGATTTCGGCGAGCTGTCCCCGGCCGGCTGAGCGGTCCCACCACTGCGCTGCCCGGACGCGGACCCGGAGTTCATCGGCGTCGAGCGCCTTGAGGTAAGTCTCCAGGGTGTCCCCGAATGGGCTCTGGGAGGTACCCACCCAGGCATCCTGCCACGCCGTGATGCCATAGGAGAGCATGAGCTCCTGCGCCCAGAGCAACCCTTCGTAGGCCTGTTCCGGTGAGATGCCCGGGTGCACGTGGTCAAAGAGTCCCATCGCACCCTCATGGATGGTGCCTGCGGGGTAGCCGTCGGCCTCACGTTCGAGACGGCCGCCGTCGGGGTCCGGCGTCCCGGCGTCGATCCCCGCCAGTTCAAGGGCCTTTGTATTGGCCCAGGCCCCGTGGTGGTCCCGGTTCTGGACCAGCACCGGGCGGTCAGATACCACCGCGTCCAGCATCTGCCGGGTGGGCGTTCCACCAGCAAAGCAGTCCATCGACCAGCCCGCGCCGAGGATCCACGGCTCGTCGGGATGTGACTCGGCGTAGCCGCGCACCGCGGCCACTGCCTCCTCGGCACTGGTGGTCTGGGTGAGGTCGCACTGCAGGTGTTCGACGCCGGCCATGATCGGGTGGACGTGGGCATCTTGAAACCCGGGGATGAGGAGGCGTCCGCGCAGATCCACGCGGATTGTGGCGCTGGTGGCCAGCGAGGCTAATTCCGCGCCGTCCCCTACTGCCAGTACACGCCCGCCGGCAACAGCCAGGGCGGCGCGGACAGGGCGCTCGTCCTCGCCCGTGTATATCCAACCGTTCTCAAAAATCGTCTCAGCGCAGGCCATGGGTTCCCTTCCTCGCAAACTTCTGGTGTCCTGCGTCACACTATGTGGCCATCAACAGAATGTCAACGGCATTGACAACGGCAATGACAATACCTTTGACTAGGAGTGCCGGGACTCGTGTACCGTGGGGATCGCACGCAGGGAAAAGAACTTCAGGAGAGGCGGTGATACGTGGCCCAGCCCAGGCCCGGTCGAGTCGAGGAACAGCCCACGGACCGGCGAGTACGTCTCGATGCAGACATGATCGTCGACGCCGTGCTGGAACTTGCACGGGACGAACCCCAGTCCCGCTTCACGTTCAAAAGCCTCGGCGAGGCACTCGATGTGAACCCCACCGCCATGTACCGCCACTTCCGCAACCGGGACGCGATCCTGCGCGCGGCGCTGGACAGGCTCTTCTCCATGGCGCTTGAAGAAGCAAACGCTTCAGACGCGCCCCTGGACTGGCGGCCCCGCCTGGAGCGCTACCTCCACACCCTGATCGAAGTCTTCATCAAGTACCCGTCGATTGGCTGCGACGCCTTTGCCACCGACACCTTCGGCCAGGGCGAACTGCACTGCATCGAATTCGTCCTCGGTTGCCTGCGGGACGCCGGTCTATCCGGGGACCGGCTCGTGCACTACTACGGCGCGCTGGAGAGCTACACTCTGGGGCACGGATCCGGCATCGCCCAGGAAGTGCTGGCCAAACCGAGCTCTGACGGCCACGAGCCCTGGCTCCAGGCGGTTGCAGTCGCTTCGGTCAGCGGCTTCCCGCTGATCGAGGAACACCGCGATCGGCTCCTGGGGCTTGACAGCCTGAACGTCTTCGCCGCGGGCCTCAGCGCCATTCTCGATTCCGCCGAGCGCGAGGGCACCCGCTAGCCGGGAACCCTCCAACAGGGGGTCCGGTAGTAGGGAGCCGCGTCACGGGCGTCGCCCCGGCATCAACTACCCATCCATCCCCCGAGGGAGCATCATGTACCAATTCATCAACGGCCGCACCGAGCAGGGCACTTCCACCCACACGCACGACGTCGTGAACCCCGCCACCGGCGGGGTGGTGGCCACCGTGGACCTTGCCAGTGCGGCCGACGTTGACCGCGCTGTCGCGGCAGCCCGCGCGGCCTTCGCCACGTGGGCCCGCACGGCACCGGGCGAACGGTCCGCGATACTGCACCGTTTCGCGTCGATCCTGACGGAGCGAGCCGAGGAATTCGCCCGTGTGGAGAGCAGCCAGACCGGCAAACCCCTCCGGTTGACCAGGGGTTTTGACGTCCCGGGCACCATCGACAACATTGAGTTCTTCGCAGGCGCCGCGCGCCACCTAGAAGGCAAGGCAACGGCCGAGTATTCGCCAGATCACACCTCCAGCATTCGTCGCGAACCCATCGGCGTGGTGGGCTCAATTGCACCCTGGAACTATCCCCTCCAGATGGCGGCATGGAAAATTCTTCCCGCCATCGCCGCCGGCAACACCATCGTCCTCAAGCCGGCCGAGATCACACCCCTGACGTCAGTAATGTTCGCCCAAGTGCTCAGCGACGCCGGGCTGCCGCCAGGCGTCGTCAACGTCCTGGTGGGCACCGGCCCCGAAGTGGGCGCGGCACTGATGCGCCACGAAGGCGTAGACATGGTTTCCTTCACCGGCTCCACCGCGATCGGCCGCACCGTGCTGGAAGCCGCGGCCGTCAACACCAAGCGGGTTCATCTCGAGCTGGGCGGCAAGGCGCCGTTCGTGGTCTTCGAGGACGCCGACGTGGACGCCGCAGTGCACGGCGCGGTCGCCGGGAGCCTGATCAACTCGGGCCAGGACTGCACGGCGGCCACACGGGCCATTGTGCACCGTTCCATCTATCAGGAATTCGTGGACAAGCTCGCGACGCGTTTCCGGGACATCCGCCTGGGCTTGCAGGACGACGAGGGCGCGGACCTCGGTTCCTTGGTCTCAGTCAAGCACCGCGAGCACGTCGCGGGAATGGTTGAGCGTGCCCGCGGCTATGCGAAGGTGCTCACCGGCGGCGAAATCCCCAGCGAAGGCGTCCTGGCCCGTGGTGCCTTCTACCCGCCAACGCTCATCATTGACGCCGCCCTGGACAGCGAGATCGTCAAGGATGAAGTGTTCGGCCCGGTGCTGGTGGTATTGCCTTTCGACGACGATGACGAGGCCATCCGCCTGGCCAACGACACTGTCTACGGGCTGGCGGCCTCCGCTTGGACCAGCAATGTGCACCGGGCCATGCGCGCGACCCGGGAGATAAACGCGGGCTGCGTGTGGGTCAATGACCACATCCCGATCATCTCCGAGATGCCGCACGGCGGCTTCAAGCAGTCCGGCTTCGGCAAGGACATGTCCGCCTACTCCTTCGAGGAATACACCCAGGTCAAGCACGTGATGTTCGAGCTGAGCGGCAGCGCGGAAAAGGACTGGCACCGCACCATTTTCCAGCTGCGCTGAAAATTCCGGGCCGGGGCCGGCGGGCCCTAGCCCGTGGCCTGCAGGGTCGCCTCAATGACGGCGGGCGAGAGTACGTGCTGGGTGACCATCTGGCTGGCACCGAGGATCGCGGCCTGGTCCCCGGCCCGGGACACGCCGATCCGCAGGTGGGTCGTGGCCAGGGGCAGCGAGCGCCGGTAGACCACCTCGCGGACTCCGGCCATGAGGTGCTCCCCGGCCTGGCCGAGGCTTCCGCCGATGACAATCATTGAGGGATTCAGCAGGTTCACGACCGTGGAGAGGACGTCGCCGAGGTCCCTGCCGGCCTGCCGCAGCGCCTGGATGGCCCGCAGGTTGCCCTCGGCGACCAGGCGCAGCACATCACCGCCGTCGTGCGCCGGCAGGCCCTGCTGCGTCAGCGCCTTGGCGACGGCAGGCCCGGACGCCAGGGCTTCCAGGCAGCCGTAGTTCCCGCAGCGGCACAGCACGTCATCGCCGCGCGGAACCCGGACGTGACCAAGGTCGCCGGCCGTCCCGTTGGCCCCGCGCTGGAGCTGGCCGCTGCTGATGATGCCCGCCCCGATGCCGGTGGCCACCTTGATGAACAGGAAGTTTTCGTCGTCGGGCCAGTGCGCCGTGCGCTCCCCCAGCGCCATGATGTTCACGTCGTTGTCCACCAGGACCGGCACCGGGAGGGACCGCTGGACATGGCGGACGACGTCGAACCCGTCCCAGCCGGGCATGATCGGCGGCTTCACCGGCATGCCGGTGGCGTGCTCCACCGGCCCCGGGAGCCCGATCCCGGCGCCAGCCAGATCCGCGGCGCCCCGGCCGGCCCCGGCGAGCAGCCGCAGCCCTTCATCGACCACGCGGTCCAGGACAACCACCGGGCCGTCGGCGACATCCTGCGCCAGCCGGTGCTCGGCGAGTACCTTCCCGCTGAGATCCGTAACGGCGATGATCACGTGGGTGGCCCCGACATCCACGGCCAGGACGACGCGGGCGGCCGGGTTGAAGGCAAAGCGCGACGGCGGCCTGCCGCCGCTGGAGCTCGCCTCCCCCGCCGGGCCAACAAGGCCAGAGACCATCAGCGCGTCGACGCGGGAAGCGACAGTGGACCGGGCGAGCCCGGTGGTCAGGGCCAGCTCCGCGCGGGTCCGGGCCTTGCCGTCGCGCAGGAGCTGGAAGAGGTCTCCGGCGCGGGACAGGCTGCCGCCGGCCCCGGGGGCTGCGGGCTCGGTGCCGGTGGGCGTACTCATGAGTAAGTGATAGCACGGAGATCTTCTGCATGTCACGCTTCACAAAGATTGACACGTGGTTTCCACCTTTTGCTTGACGCCCGGCAAAAGCTTCCCTAGCTTAGAGCCATCGTGTTCCTCCGCTCCAGACAAATCATCTCGCTGCCCATGGGCGTGCAGTCCTTCCTCGCGCAGAATCAAACGGAGTGGACGCCCCCTTCCCGCTGTCAGGGCTGTCCCTCTCACCTTCGAAGCCGAACTCGTGCAAAGGAATCCCGTGTCTTACTCAATCCAGCTGTACACCCTCCGCAACGCCCTCCAGGAAGACCTGCCCGGCACCATCAAAAAGGTCGCCCAGCTCGGCTTCACCCAGGTTGAGCCCTACAACTTCGTGGCGACGGCCGCCGAGCTCGGCGCCGCCCTGAAGGAAAACGGCCTGACCGCCCCGTCCGGCCACGCCCCGCTGCTGAGCCAGGACCAGGACGAAATCTTCGCCGCGGCCAAGGAGTTGGGCATCAGCACGGTGATCGATCCCTACCTGCCAGCCGAGCACTGGCAGTCGGCCGAGGACATCCAGGCCACCGCAGCGAAGCTCAACGCCGCGGCCAAGAAGGGCGCCGGGTACGGCATCCGCGTCGGCTACCACAACCACGCCTGGGAGCTGGAGTCCAGCATCGAGGGCCAGACCGCGCTGGAGTACTTCGAGGGACTCCTCGACCCGGAACTCGTCCTGGAAGTGGACACCTATTGGGCGGCCGTCGGCGGCCAGGACCCGGTGCAGCTGCTGCAGCGCCTCGGCGACAGGGTCAGGTTCATCCACATCAAGGACGGCCCCGTCTCCACGGACACCAAGGCGCAGCAGCCGGCCGGGCAGGGCAAGATCGCCGTGCGGGACGTCATCGCCGCGGCGCAGTCCCTGGAAGTCGGCGTCGTGGAATTCGACGACTACTCCGGCGACATCTTCGACGGCATCGCCCAGAGCCTGGGCTACCTGCAAAGCGGTTCCGCCAACGCGCAGGGCGTGAATGCATGAGCGCCGCAGCGAACCGGGTAACGGTGAACCAGGTATCACCGAACCGTGCCACCGGCCGCGGCCCGGTGGGCGTCGCCGTCATCGGCGCCGGCAACATCAGCAAGCAGTACCTGGACAACCTGACCGTCTTCCCCGACCTTAAGGTCCACGTGATCGCCGATCTCTTCGAAGAGGCGGCCGAGGCGCGGGCCAAGGAATACGGCATCCCGGAGTGGGGCGGGGTGGACGCCGCCCTGAACCACCCCGACGTCGAAATCATCGTCAACCTGACCATCCCGGCCGCGCACGTGGAAGTGGCCACGGCCGCCGTCAATGCCGGCAAACACGTCTGGACGGAAAAGCCGTTCTCGCTCGACCGCGATTCCGGCCTGGGCCTGCTGAAATTGGCCGACGCCGCGGGGCTGCGGCTGGGCTGCGCCCCGGACACGTTCCTGGGCGCCGGGCTGCAGACTGCGCGGCGGCTGATCGAACGCGGCGACATCGGCACCCCGCTGACGGCCATGACCACGTTCCAGACGCCCGGGCCGGAATCGTGGCACCCCAACCCCGCATTCCTCTTCCAGCACGGCGCCGGTCCCCTGTTCGATATGGGCCCGTATTACCTCACGGCCCTGGTGCAGACGTTCGGCTCCGTGCGCCGCGTGGCCGCGACCGGTTCCAAGGCCAAGGAGGTCCGGGTCATCGGTTCCGGGCCCCAGGCCGGCGAGGAATTCACGGTCGAGGTCCCCACCCACGTCTCCGCCATGGCCCAGTTCGAGTCCGGCGCGTCCTCCCACAGCGTGTTCAGCTTCGAGTCCCCGCGGCTGCGGATGGGCTTCGTGGAGATCACCGGGACGGAGGCCACCATCTCGCTGCCGGATCCGAACTACTTCGACGGCGACATCAGGCTTTGGCGCGCCGGCGACGAGGAATGGACCGTTATTCCGGCCACCGGCCCCAGCCAGGGCCGCGGCATGGGCGTGCTGGACATGGCCCGCTCCATCCGCGCCGGCGTCCCGCACCGCGCCACCGGCAACCTCGCCTACCACGTCCTGGACACCATGGTCTCGATCTCCGAGTCGGTCGGTTCCGGCACGTTCATCGATGTGGAAAGCTCGGCCCCCACCTCCGCAGCCCTCCCCGAGGACTGGGACCCCGCCGCTTCCACACTCTAGGGACCAGCAATGAATTCCCACGAAACCACCCCCGGCCGCGCACCCGGTTCACGTTTGGGAGTGGCCATGATCGGGTACGCGTTCATGGGCAAGGCCCACTCGAACGCCTGGCGGAATGTTGCCAGCTACTTCGACGTCCCGGCGTTCGAACGGTGCGTCCTGGTCGGCCGCGACCGGGACGGCGTCGCCGAGGCGGCCGCAAAGTACGGCTGGGCCGAGTCCGCCACGGACTGGCGCGAGGTGATCGCCCGCGATGACATCCAGATCGTCGATATTTGCACGCCGGGGTTCATGCACGCGGAAATCGCCATCGCCGCGCTGGCCGCCGGCAAGCACGTCCTGGTCGAGAAGCCGCTGGCCAACACCCTCGCCGAGGCCGAGGCCATGGCGGAGGCGGCCCGGGCCGCGCAGGAGGAAGGCGTGCAGTCCATGATCGGCTTCAACTACCGCCGGGTCCCGGCCCTGGCGCTGGCCCGGGAGCTGATCGCGGAGGGCCGGCTCGGCGCCGTCCGGCACGTCCGCGCCGCCTACCTGCAGGACTGGCTCGTGGACCCGGACGTGCCCATGACCTGGCGGCTGAACAAGGACACCGCCGGCTCCGGCGCGCTGGGCGACATCGCCTCGCACGCGATCGACCAGGTGCTGTTCCTCCTAAGCGAGCCGGTCACCGAGGTCTCCGGCCGGCTGCACACCTTCACCCGGCAGCGCCCGGGCGCCGCCGGGCTCGAGGAGGTGACGGTCGACGACGCCGCCTGGGTCATGCTGACCCTCGCCTCCGGGGCCATCGCCTCCGTGGAGGTCTCCCGGGTGGCCACCGGACAGAAAAACTCGCTGAAGCTGGAGATCTATGGTGACAAGGGTGCCTTGCTGTTCGACTTGGAGGACCTAAACGAGCTCGGCTTCCTGGACGCCACACTGCCGGTCCGCGAGCAGGGCTTCCGCCGCATCCTGGTCAGCGAACCCGAGCACCCGTACCTTGAAGCATGGTGGCCGCAGGGCCACGTGATCGGCTGGGAACACACGTTCACGCACGAGATCCGCGACTTCCTCGTCGCGGTGGGCACCGGAACCCAGCCGTCGCCGTCGTTCGAGGACGGCCTGAGCGTCCAGCGGATCCTCGCGGCCGTGGAGGAAAGCGCCGCCGCCAAAGGTTCACTCATCCAGCTGACCCCGTCCGCACGGACCACCCAGACCACTACCGAAGGAGCCTGACATGCCCCGCCCGTACACCCTGTTTACCGGCCAGTGGGCCGACCTGCCCTTCGAGGAAGTCGCCCGCCTGGCCTCCGGCTGGGGCTACGATGGCCTGGAAATCGCCGTCTCCGGCGACCACCTGGACGCCTGGCGCTGGGACGAGCCCGGCTACGTCGAGTCCAAGCTGGCTGTGCTTCAGAAGTACAACCTCAAGGTCTGGGCCATCTCCAACCACCTCAAGGGCCAGGCCGTGTGCGATGACCCGATCGACTTCCGGCACGAGGCGATCGTCGGGGCCAGGGTCTGGGGCGACGGCGACCCCGAGGGCGTCCGGCAGCGCGCGGCTGAGGAAATGCAACACACCGCCCGGCTCGCCAAGGCCCTCGGCGTCGACACCGTGGTCGGGTTCACCGGATCCTCGATCTGGCAGTACGTCGCGATGTTCCCGCCCGTGCCGGAGAAAGTCATCGAGGCCGGCTACCAGGACTTCGCGGACCGCTGGAACCMCATCCTGGACGTCTTCGACGACTGCGGTGTCCGCTTCGCGCACGAGGTCCACCCCTCCGAGATCGCCTACGACTACTGGACCACCGTCAGGACCCTCGAGGCGATCAGGCACCGTGCGGCCTTCGGCCTGRACTGGGACCCGTCGCACTTCATGTGGCAGGGCATCGACCCGGTCTCCTTCATCTGGGACTTCAAGGACCGGATCTACCATGTGGACTGCAAGGACACCAAGCTGCGGCCCACCGGCCGGAACACCGTTCTGGGCTCGCACCTGCCCTGGGGGGACCCGCGCCGCGGCTGGGACTTCGTCTCCGCAGGCCGCGGGGACGTGCCCTGGGAATCCTCGTTCCGGGCACTCGCAGCGATCGGCTACGACGGCCCCATCTCGATCGAATGGGAGGACGCGGGCATGGACCGGCTCCACGGCGCCCCCGAAGCCCTCGCCGCGCTCAAGAAGTTCGACTTCCCGGCCTCGAACACCTCCTTCGACGCCGCCTTCAAGCAGTAAGAGACCGGCCGGAAAGCGGCAATAGTGAACGCTCGTTCACTTCTTGACGGATCAGAACCGGTGCTGTAACAGTTAGCTCGTGGAGGGCGCATCGATGGAGAACCACAACGAAACTGATGCCGTGAATGCTTCCGAGGCGCTCCATTCCGGCTCTCCGGCTCCCCCGCCAATCCTGGAAGTCCGCGGACTGACCAAGAGTTTTTTCGGCGTACCCGTACTGGAGGATGCCCATCTCAGCCTTCACCGGGGCCAGGTACACGGGCTCGTGGGGGAAAACGGCGCGGGCAAGTCCACCCTGATGAAGGTGCTGGCCGGGGTGTACCAACCCGACGCCGGAACCGTACTCCTGGACGGCCAGGAAGTGACTTTCAGCCATCCCACGAAGGCACACGAAGCGGGGCTGTCATCGGTGTTCCAGGAGTTCAACCTCCTCCCCGACCGGACGGTGGCCGAGAACATCTACCTTGGCCGGGAGCCGCGCCGCGGACTGCTCGTGAACAAGACCCTGATGAATTCGCAAACGGCGGAGTTGCTTGACTCCCTGGGGATCGCCGCCATCCGGCCCAGCACGCAGGTGCGGAGCCTGACGGTGGCTGAGCAGCAGGTAGTGGAGATCGCGAAGGCGGTAAGCTACGACGCCCGGATCATCTCCATGGACGAACCCACTGCGGCCCTGGCCGGCGCCGAGGTCGGACTTCTCTACGAGATAGTGGCACGCCTCCGTGAACGTGGCACGGCCATCCTCTACGTCTCCCACCGGCTCCGCGAAGTGTTCGACCTTTGTGACGTCATCACCGTCCTGAAAGACGGCAAGGTGGTCAGCACCCTACCCGCCTCCAAACTCGACGACGCCCAGCTGGTCCGGCTAATGGTGGGCCGGCCCATCTCGGCGTTCTTCCCGGACAAGTTACCCCGGGAGGATCTGACGCCAGACGGTCCCGAGGAGAAGCCGATCCTCGAGTTGCAAGGCGCCGGAAACGGCCAGCTGGACGGGATCAGCCTCAGTATCCAGCCCGGCGAGATTGTCGGCCTGGCAGGACTTCAAGGGTCCGGGCGCACGGAATTGCTTCATGCCATTTTTGGCGCAGCACCGTTCACCCGCGGAACGATGAAAATGGCCGGTGGGGAGCTGCTGCCCAAGTCGCCCCGCCAAGGCGTGCGGGCCCGGATGGCCCTGATCACAGAGGACCGCAAGGCTGAGGGCCTGAGCCTGAACCAGTCCATCCTGGACAACGCACTCAGTGTCATCAGGTCGGTCTTTCCGCGCCGCACGGGAGCCGTCAGGACAGAAATCCCGGGCGTATTCTCCTCCCTCGAGGTTATCGCCCGGGACCTGGACCAGGAGGTGCAGTACCTGTCGGGCGGCAACCAGCAAAAAGTGGTCCTCGCCAAGTGGCTGGCTATCCGCCCCCTGCTCGTCCTGCTGGATGAACCCACCCGTGGCATTGACGTGGGAGCCAAGGTGGCGGTGTACCGGCTGATGCGCCAGCTCGCGGCGGAGGGCAAGGCCATTTTGATGGCCTCCAGCGAGCTTCCGGAGGTTATCGGAATGTCGGACCGGATCCTTGTCATGCGTGATGGCCGGCTCGTCGGCGAACTGCCTGCCGGTACGTCGGAAGAAGCCATCCTCCAGCTGGGAACCGGCGCCAGGACAGCACCCGAAGGAGAGGCATGAAACAACGAGCAAGCTTCTTCCAGAGACTGTCCTCCACGCAGATCGTCTACCTGGTGGCGCTGGTGACACTCATCCTGGGAGTGTTGCTGGTGAACTCCATCGGGCGGAGTTTCTTCAGCCCGGGAAATATCTCGAGCATCCTGACAGGAACCAGTGTTCTGGGCTTCATCGCGATCGGCCAGACACTGGTCATCCTGGCAGGCAGCCTGGATCTGTCAGTTCCCTACGTCACCAGCCTGGCCAGCCTCACCGCTGCCGGGGTGATGGCCAACAATCCAAACAACGTCTTGTCCGGAGTCCTGCTGACGCTGGGCACCGCAGCGGTCATTGGACTCGCGAACGGGCTGATCGTCGCCCGCCTGAATGTGCATGGATTCATCGCCACGCTTGGTGTGGGCCTGATCATCAGTGGCTTCCTCGCCACCAATTTTAAGGGCAGCTTCGGCGAGACACCGCTTGCGTTCCGCCTCGTCGGAGCCACGGGGATCGGCCCGGTCCCGATCTCCACGATCATCATGCTGGCCTGCGCGGGCCTGGCCGGCCTGCTCCTGCACCGCACCCGCGTCGGCCACCACCTGTACGCTGTCGGCGGCGACATTGCCGTCGCCCGTACATCCGGAATCCGCGTTGACGTGCCGGTCATTACGGCGCATGTCATCTGTTCAGTACTGGCGGGAATGGCAGGGCTGCTCCTTGCCAGCAGGCTGGGCGTGGGCAGTCCCACTGTGGGTTCCCAGGGCGGCTACGACCTGCTCTCCATCGCAGCAGTTGTGCTCGGGGGCACGTTGCTCTCCGGCGGCAAGGGGACTATCACCGGCACCCTCGGCGGCGTGCTGATCTTTGCCATGTTGGACAACATCATGTCCGTCATGCAGGTCAACCCGTTCCTGAAGGATGTGGTCAGGGGCGTAGTCATCGTCGTCGCCGTCGCCGTCTATGCCCGTCGCCGGATCGTCAGCAGACCGGAACGGTTCCCCGCAAAAGGGTCCGTGGAAACGCCCGCGGCCCAGCCTGTGCCCGTGGAGGGGCCATGAGTACGGCTTTGAACTCCGAGCGCAGCGCCATTCTCAAGCAGAACCGTGCCAGCCGTTCCGAGCGGCTCCTGCGCGCCGTGCGCACCCCCGGCGGCGCCGTCTTCGTCCTGCTGACCGGCCTCCTGGCGACGATCATCGTCCTAAACCCGTCCTTCGGGGAGCCGGGTTCCTTCATCCGGTTCGTCGGCAGGACTGCCCCCATTGCCATTGCCGCCATCGGCCAGTACTTCGTCATTGTCGCCGGGGAATTCGACCTGTCGATGGGATCGGTCGTGACGATGCAGGTCATCGTTGCCGGCAACCTGATACGGCAGGACGATTCCAAGGTGATCCCCGTGCTGGTCCTGATGCTGGTGCTGGGCGCCTTCATCGGACTGGTGAACGGATTGATCACAACTTTGCTAAAAGTCCCGAGTTTCATTGTCACGCTGGGCATGATGCTGGCGCTTCTCGGGCTGGTCCTCTACTGGACCGGCGGCGCGGCCCAGGGGAACCCTGCGGACAGCTTCCGGCAGATCGGGCGCGGCGGCATCCAGGACGTTCCGGTTCTGGACATCATTCCGTACCCGGTCATTATCCTGACAGCGGCGGCGGTCGCGGGGTTCGTCCTGATGCGCCGCCCCTACGGCCGCATGCTTATCGCGGTCGGGGACAATCCTTCGGCGGCCGCACTCGCCGGCTCGCGCGTCTGGTGGGTGCGGACGCGGGCCTTCATGATGTCTTCGCTGTCGGCCACCGTGGCCGGCATCCTGCTCGTGGGTTACGCGGGCGTGCATCCGTCGGTTGGGCGCGGGTACGAGTTCACGGCGATTACCGCCGTCGTCCTCGGGGGCGTTGTGCTGGGCGGGGGGCGCGGCTGGGTCCTGTCCGCCGCGGCGGGGGCGTTCGCCCTCGAGTCCTTGTTTACCCTTCTGAACTTCATGGGTCTCCAGGCGACGTGGCGGGACACGGTCCAAGGAGCAATCATCATCATCGCCGTGGCCGCAGCATCCAGGTCGTGGCAGCGCAAGCGCAAGGGGGCCAGTTCCGCTGCCCATGACGAACAGCACCAATTGGCCGCAGCACCCACGCCCGCCGAGGGCACCGAACAAGGAGGAAGAGTCTGATGCGCAATAACTCTGTCCGCGCGATCGCCCTTGCCGCAGCATTGCCGCTGGTGGCCCTGACCGGATGTACCACCGAACCATCCGCCACCCAAACGACAGGGACTGGCACCGGCTCTGCGGCGGCATCCAGTCCGGCAAGCAAAGACTGGTTTGACCAGTCGCTCTACGACACACAGAACCAGCAGCGGTCGGCAACCTTTGAAGGGAACCCGGAGCAGCCCTATCTGCAGTACATCGCGGGCCCGATGAGGGACACGTCCAAGTTCAAGGCCCCGGGAGCGCACAAGGTCTGCTTCGCCAACGCCTCCATCTCCAACCCCTGGCKGCAAACCGGGTGGATCACCATGAACCAGCAGCTCAAGGCACTCCAGGGCACCGGCGTCATTTCTGAAATGGAGACCCGGGACGCCAAGGACAATGACAACACCCAAATTGCCGACATTGACTATTTCATCGCCGAGGGCAAATGCGATGCGTTCGTCATTTCACCTAATTCCACGGCCGCCCTCACCCAAGCCGTTGAACGTGCCTGCGAGACAGGCAAACCCGTGGTGGTGTTTGACCGCGGTGTAGAGACTGACTGCGCCACCACGTTCATCCACCCGATCGGTGGGTTCGCCTGGGGCATCGACACCGCCACTTTCCTGAGTGAAAGGCTTCAGTCCGGGGACAAGGTGGTTGCCCTTCGCATCCTCCCGGGTGTGGATGTCCTGGAGCACCGCTGGGCGGCGGCCAAGAAGATCTTCGAGGAAAAGGGAATTCAGGCCAAGGACTACTTCACCGGCGCCGACCCCACGAAGATCAAGAACATCATCTCCGATGAATTGGCCACAGGTGACGTCAAGGGCGTGTGGATGGACGCCGGAGACGGTGCGGTGGCTGCCCTCGAGGCCTTTGAGGATGCCGGCAAGAAGCTGCCCGTGATGACCGGCGAAGATGAGATGAGCTTCCTGACCAAGTGGAAGCAAACCGGGATCGACGCCATGGCCCCGGTCTATTCCAACTTCCAATGGCGGACCCCGCTGCTGGCCTTGGAAAAGGTCTTCAAGGGCGAGCCGATTCCGGCCGAATGGGTCCTGCCGCAGAAGCCCATCCTCAAGGACGAACTGGACCAGTGGCTACAGCGTAACCAGGGCATGCCCAGCGGGCACTACGCCAAGTTCGGCGGCGAGGACCTGGCCGGCTACCCGGAGGTCTGGCAGAAACGGCAGATTCCCTGACGCAGCCCCCGCGGTCCCGCGATATACCCCCTCCCCGCGGGACCGCCGCGTCTGGAACAGTCGGCAGGACAAACAGATGGAAGGAGACAGCTTGGAGCGTCTGACCGGAATCAGCACCTGGGTCTGGGAATCCCCCTTGACCGACTCCAACCTTCCCGGGCTGTTGGCGAAAATCGCCACCATAGGGTTTGACGCCGTCGAACTGCCGCTGGAAAACGAGGGCGATTTCACGTCCGCAGCAGTGGTGGAATCCCTCGAGAGAAACGGGCTGAAACCGTTCGTGGTGGGGGCCATGGCACCGGGGCGAGACCTGGTGGCGGCGGATCAGGCTGCCGTGGAAAGGACCCAGGCCTACCTGTCAGCCTGCATCACCATGGCCAGCAGCATCGGTTCGCCTACTGTCTGTGGGCCGTTCTACTCCCGAACTGGCCGGGTCTGGCGAATGTCGCGGGAGCAGCGACGGGACGCCTACGCGGAGCTGCGCCGAAACCTCCAGCCGGTCGCGGCCCGGGCTCAGGAGGCGGGCGTGGTGCTTGGCATCGAACCCTTGAACAGGTATGAAACATCGCTGATTAACACGGTGGACCAGGCACTTGAGGCCCTTGGACCGCTGCTCGGGAACGGAGTCGGCCTCGCGTTGGACAGCTACCACCTTCACATCGAGGAGCGTTCGGTGGCCGCGGCGGTCCGGACCGCCGGAGAGCATCTGGTGCACGTGCAAGTCTGCGGCAACGACCGCGGCGCGCCCGGTGGGGACCAGACCGATTGGAAAGGCTTCCTGCAGGTCCTGAATGAAGTGGGCTACACGGGGCCCCTCAACATTGAAAGTTTCACGGTCGACAATGCCGCCATTGCCGTCGCGGCGTCGATCTGGCGTCCCCTGGCTCCAAGCCAGGACGAGTTGGCTGAAAGTGGCCTGGCTTTCCTGCGCAGCCTGTGAGTGCGCTGCAGGGCATGGCGACCACCACCGCTAGAGTCTTCTAGGGACAGCCAACGCCGCTGGATGCGCCGTTTGACGGCGTTGGCCGGAGAGAAATTCACCATCTGCCGGGAGATCCCCCATGACCCACATACTCCGAACAGCCACCGCGGACGACGCCGGGAGGCTGGCAGCGCTTGCGGCCGTCACCTTCCCGCTGGCGTGCCCGCCGGAATCCCGGCCGGAGGACATCGCGGCGCACCTCGCCAATACCCTGAGCGAGGCCAACTTCCGGGCTTATCTGGCAGATCCGGCGGTCACGGTGCTGGTGATCGACGCCGACGGCGACCTCCGCGGCTACAGCCTGCTGGTGGCCCGCCCCGCCCGGGACCCGGAGGTGGCCGCGGTCCTGAGTGAACTGCCGTGCACCGAGCTCAGCAAGTGCTACGTCCACCCGGAGCACCACGGGCTCGGCGCCGCGGCCGAACTGATGCATGCAAGCATCGGCGCGGCCGCGGCGGCCGGCGCCCGCGGGCTCTGGCTCGGCGTCAACAGCCAGAATGCCCGGGCCATCCGGTTCTACGAAAAGTCCGGCTTCCGCAAGGTCGGCACCAAGTCCTTCCAACTGGGCACCACCGTGGAACACGACTTCGTGATGGAGCGCCCGGTTGCGTCGTGACGAAGCCGACAGGCCGCCGGGGAATGGACCCGGCGGCGGCGCGGTTGTTGCGGGCATGAAGATTGAGATCTGGTCCGACGTCGCCTGCCCCTGGTGCTACATCGGCAAACGCCGTTTCGAAACCGCCCTCGCGGCCTTCCCGCACCGTGATTCCGTGGAGGTGCAGTGGCGCAGCTACCAGCTGGACCCCACGCTCCCGGAGCACTACGACGGAACCGAACTGGACTATCTCAGCACGCGCAAGGGCATGGCTCCGGCGCAGGTATCGCAGATGTTCGAGCACGTTGCGGCCCAGGCCAAGGGCGAAGGGCTGAACTACCGGTTCGACGCCGTCGTGGTCGCCAACAGCTTCACGGCCCACCGGCTGATCCACCTCGCGGCCGCCCATGGCAAGCAGGACGCTGCGAAGGAACGCCTGCTCAGCGACCACTTCGAGCACGGCAAAGACATCGGCAGCCAGGAGTACCTGACCGCTCTGGGCCTTGACCTCGGACTCGACGCCGGCGACCTGGCCGAACTGTTCAGCACGGACACCTACGCCGACGCCGTCCGCAACGACATCGCCGAGGCCCGCGCCCTGGGCATCAGCGGCGTCCCGTTCTTCGTGATCGACCGGAAGTTCGGACTCTCCGGCGCCCAGCCCGCCGAAACCTTCACCGCCGCCCTCGAGCAGGCGTGGCAGGACAGCCACCCGCTGGTCATGGTGGGCGCCGGCGCGGAAGCTGCGGATGCCACCACCGATTCCCACGCGGAATCCGGCGCCTGCGGCCCGGACGGCTGCCCCGTCTGAGCCCGGCATCGTCGAAGTCGCCGGAGACTCCCGGACTMGCCGGAAGTTTCCGGCGACTCGGGGCGTTTCCGGCGAACTCCCGGCACTGGCGGCATCCTGCGGCTTCGGGCGGCCCGGCCTAGAGTTGATCATGGACACTTCGGCCGGACCGGACGGACCCCGGACCTCCCTTTTTACCGACCACTATGAGCTGACCATGTTCCAGGCGGCCCTCCACTCCGGGGCCGCGCACCGCCGGTCCGTCTTCCAGGCCTTCGCCCGGGGACTGCCGGCCGGGCGCCGGTACGGCATCGTGGCCGGCACCGGCCGGCTCCTCGAGGGGATCGCGAACTTCCGCTTCGACGAGGACGACCTCGCCTTCCTGGCCGCCACCGGCGTGGTCCACGAGGACACCCTGGAGCACCTGGCCGCCTTCCGGTTCTCCGGCGACATCTGGGGTTATCCGGAGGGCGAGGCCTACTTCCCGCACTCCCCCGTCCTGATCGTCGAATCGACGTTCGCCGAGGCCTGCGTCCTGGAGACCTACGTCCTGTCAGTGCTGAACCATGACAGCGCTATCGCCTCGGCCGCATCCCGGATGACCAGCGCCGCCGGCGGCAGGCCCTGCATTGAGATGGGCTCCCGCCGCACGCACGAGGAAGCGGCCGCCGCGGCGGCCCGCGCGGCTGTCATCGCGGGCTTTTCCGGCACGTCCAACCTGGCCGCCGGACGGCGTTACGGCCTGCGGACCATCGGCACCGCGGCCCACTCCTTCACCCTGCTCCACGACTCCGAGCGCGACGCCTTCGCGGCGCAGCTTGCCTCGCTCGGGTCCGGCACCACGCTGCTCGTGGACACGTACGACGTCGAAGCGGCCGTCCGCACCGCCGTCGACCTCGCCGGAGACAAACTTGGGGCCATCCGGCTGGACTCCGGAGACCTCGTGGCCCAGGCACGGTGGGTCCGCGAACTCCTGGACAGCCTCGGCAACGTGCACACCAGGATCGTGGTGACCTCGGACCTGGACGAATTCGCCGTCGCCGCGCTCCGCTCCGCCCCGGCCGATTCCTATGGCATCGGCACGTCCCTGGTAACCGGATCCGGGGCGCCAACGGCCGGGATGGTCTACAAGCTGGTGAGCCGGGCTGGTGACTCCGGTGAGCTGGCTGCTGTGGCGAAGACCTCGAAGGACAAGATCAACATGGGCGGGCGCAAATTCGCCGTGCGCCGCCTCGACGACCGCGGCACCGCCACCCACGAGGTCCTCGGCGTGGACCACCCACCGGCCGCCGGAAGAAACGGACGCCCCCTCCTGCAGCAGTTCATGAAAGACGGCGAAATCGTGCCCGGCTGGATCGGCCCGGACGCGGTGGGGCGGGCGCGGGACCGGCACACAGCCTCCATGGCGGAGCTGCCCCGGGTGGTGGACAGGCTGCAGCCCGGCGAGCCGGCCATCCCCACCATCTACGAATAAAGCCCGCTAAGGCGACAAAAGAGACCCAAATCCCGTTCCGGAAGGACCGCGACCTAGTCTGACGTCCGGTGCAGGGCAAAGATGCCGCCGTAGGCGGGCTGGTCCAAGCGCTGCCGGTCACTGTCGGTGTATTCACTCAGCACAGCGTGGATGCGCGTGGTGAGGTCCTCAGCATCTTCTTCGGAGAGATGCAGAACGAAGCGTGAGAGGCTGGCGAGCGCGTCCGGTCCTGCTTCCGTCAGCTCTTCCCGGAACGCCTCAAGCGGGGCCAGCGGACCGGCGGGACCGGCTTCACTCAGTGCGGTGTCCAGCTTCCAGGACCGCCCCGTGGAACGATACGGCTTCTCCAGCGCGCCACTCTCGCCCGTGCGGACCCCGGCGGGTTCAAGGAACCCCGTTGAGAGCAACTGCCGCACGTGATAGAGCACCGTTCCCGGGTCCTGGCCCAGCCGGTCGGCGAGTTGTTTGTTGGTCAGTTCGTGGAGCCCGCACAGGCGCAGGATCCTCAGGCGCAGCGGATGGGCCAATGCCTTAATTTCCCGGGCGCTCGCGACGGGTCTTTTTTGGTCCGCGCTCGGCTGCTCTGCGTCCGTCATGCCCCAATCCTACAATCCGATGTACTGGATTCAATCACCTTGAATTTTCTCAATCACTGTGGAATGGTCCACCTATGACTAGTCACGCTGCGCAGGTGAAGGAACGGCATCGTGCGCCGCTGGGTGCGTCCTACTGGAAGCTGTGGACCTCGTCCGGGCTCTCGAACCTCGCGGACGGCGTCTTCAAGATCGCGCTGCCGCTGCTGGCCATTCAGTTCACCCAGTCACCCACCCTGGTTGCCGGGCTGAGCGTCGCAGCGACGCTTCCCTGGCTCCTCTTCGCCCTCACTGCCGGCGCGCTGGCCGACCGGCTGGACCGGCGCAAGCTCATGTTGTGGGCCAACCTCAGCCGGGCGGTGCTGCCGGCCCTGCTGGCCGCCGTCGTGTTGCTGGATGTGGGCTCCATTTGGGCTCTGTACGTTGCCGCACTGATGGTGGGTGTGGCTGAGACGCTTTACGACACCTCCGCGCAGTCGATCATGCCGCAGCTGGTGCACAGGGATCAGCTCTCGCGCGCCAACGGCCGGCTCTACGCCGTCGAGCTCACTACCAACCAGTTCATTGGTCCCCCGCTGGGCGGGCTGCTGGTGGCCATGGGTCTGGTTGCGGGCGTTGCCGTGCCGGCGGCCCTGTGGCTTGCGGCCGTCGGCGGACTGCTCCTGGTCCCGGGGGCATTTCGCACAGAACGTGAGCAGAAGACGACACTGCGATTCGACATTGCTGAGGGGCTGCGGTTCCTCTGGAACCAGAAGATCCTGCGCACCCTCGCGGTGATGACCGGGGTGTTCAACTTCGCATCCAGCGCGGCCTTCGCGGTCTTGGTGCTGTTTGCCGTGGGCCCGGCTTCACAGATGGGGCTGTCCGAAGTGGGGTTCGGCCTGCTGTTGACCACCTCCGCTCTCGGCGCCTTCGTTGGCTCGTTCATGTCCGAGTGGGTGGAGGCCAGGCTCGGCCGGTCGACGTCCCTGATGCTGACGATCTTCGGGGCCGCGCTGTTCGTGGGTGCGCCCGCCCTGACCGACAACCCCTATGTTCTTGGCCCAATCTTCTTTGTGGGCGGCATGCTGATCGTGCTTTGGAATGTCATCACCGTATCCCTGCGCCAGCGCATTACTCCCAACCGCTTGCTGGGCAGAGTCAACAGCGCCTACCGCCTGCTGGCGTGGGGCACCATGCCGCTTGGTGCAGCAGCCGGCGGTCTGCTGGCCCAATGGCTGGGGCTGCAGGTCATGTTCGGCATCATGGGAGTGCTGACGCTCGCGCTACTGGGGATGATGCCCGTCCTCACGAACAAGGCAATGGCCGCGGCCGACGTCGAATCCTAAGTTGCTGCCAGGGGCGCGGATCGGGCATCCGCGCCCCTTGTTTGGTGTCGGGTGGCTGTCAGCTGTCGATCGAGGCCATGTTGGCCTCGTCGTGGCGTTCCCCCGCGGCGGTCCTGAGCGAGTTCAGCCGATCCAGCTGGTCATGGGTGAGTGCGATGCCGTCGGCCGCGGTGTTTTCCTCGACCCGGGAGACCCGGCGGGTGCCGGGGATCGGGGCGATGTCGATCCCGCGGGTCAGCAGCCACGCGAGGGCGGTCTGCGCGGGGGTCGCGCCGATCTCGGCGCCGATGGCCTTCACCTCGTCGACGATCGCGAGGTTGCGGCGGAAGTTCCCACCCGTGAACCGGGGGTTGGTCTTGCGCCAGTCGTCGTCGGCGAAGTCATCGACGGAGCGGATCTGGCCCGTCAGCAGCCCGTGTCCGAGCGGCGAATACGGAACGAACCCAATTCCGAGGTCGCGCAGCAGCGGCAGGATCTCCGACTCCACGTCCCGGGTCCACAGCGAGTACTCCGTCTGCAATGCCGAGACCGGCTGCACGGCGTGTGCCCGGCGGATGGTTTCCGGGGAGGCCTCGGACAGCCCGAAGTGCAGCACCTTGCCCTCGGTGATCAGGTCAGCAACTGCGCCGGCCGTCTCCTCGATCGGGGTGTTCCGGTCGATCCGGTGCTGGTAGTACAGGTCGATGTGGTCGGTGCCGAGGCGCTTGAGGGAGCCCTCGACGGCGGCCCTCACGTTCGCCGCGCTGCTGTCGACCACGCCGGGGCCGCCCCCGGAATGGGAGACCAGGCCGAACTTCGTTGCAATCCTGACCTGATCGCGGCGTCCCTTGACGGCTTGGCCGACGATCTCCTCGCTCAGGAACGGCCCGTAGATCTCCGCGGTGTCGATGTGGGTGACCCCGAGGTCAAGGGCGCGGTGGATCGTCCGGATCGACTCCGCGTTATCCAGGGCGCCCTCACTGGTGTAGGTGCCGGCCATGGTCATGGCGCCGAGTCCGACGCGGGAGACTTCCAGGCTTCCGAGGAGTGCGTTCTTCATGGTGTATTTCCTTTGGGTGTGGTTCCCCGGCCTGGAATGCGGGCACTGCCCACAGCGTGGCAAGGGTTTTGGGCGGCCGGTAGCCATTGGCGTCCAGCGGATATGTCGAGACTGGGTGGACGACGACGGGACGCTCCCGACGTCGTCAGTTTGCGTCGGTGTCAGGCGTCGTCGTGGGCCAGGTTGCTGGAGAGCTCGCGGTGGGCGTCGGCCTGGACCTGGAGTTCCTTGGCCCGGGCCTCAAAGACTCCAACGGCGTCCGCTCCGGCGGCGAAGCGCAGCGGCGGTTCATCCAGCTCCGCCAGTTGGACGAGGGCGACGGCGAGCTTGGCCGGGTCCCCGCCCTGAAGGCCGTTCATCCCTTTCCACGCGGTGACTGTCTGCTCGGTCCGCTCGGAATAGTCCCCGATAGTGGATGCCGCGTAGCTGGTGGATTCCGGGGTGAGGAGCTCGGTGCGGAAGAATCCCGGCTCAACGATCATGGTGCGGATGCCGAACGGGTCGACTTCGGGGGCCAGGGATTCGGCCCAGCCCTCGACACCGAACTTCGAGGCGGCATATGCGGAAAGGAACTCCCCGCCGGCGATGCCGGCGGTCGAGGAGATTGTGACCAGCAGGCCAGAGCGCTGGGCCCGCAGGACGGGCAGGGCCGCACGGGTGACGTTTATGGGTCCGAACATGGTGGTTTCGATCTGGGCCCGGAAGTCCTCCGGGGAGATTTCCTCGAAGAACCCKGCGTAGAAGTTGCCGGCATTGTTTACGAGCACGTCGATCCGGCCGAACCGGTCCACGGCGGCGGCGATGGCGGCGGTGGCGTCGGCGGGGTTGGTGACGTCGAGTTTTACGGCCAGCAGGTTCTCGTTCTCGCCGACTGCCAGGGCGGCCTTGTCGGGGTTGCGGCCGGTGGCGACGACTGCGTGGCCGGCGGCCAGGGCGGCCTTGGCGATGTCAATGCCCAAACCGCGGCCTGCCCCGGTGATAAACCAGACTTTCTGCCCGGTCTTGGCGTCGTTTTGCTCAGTCATGTTCTGTCTTTCCTGGGTTAAGTGTTCCGGGCCGCGCGTGGGAGCGCAGATCCGGGATGGAAGAGTCGCCGGGTGTGGTTTTCGCCGGAGGCGTTGCCGCCCAGCTGGCAAGGAACGCCAGCGCGTTTTCGGACGCGGACCCCGGCTCCGCAGTGAAGGTGTACAGAGTTTGTCCCTCATCGCCGGGAAGGTAGAGCGTCTCGAACTGCAGCGACACGTCGCCTGCGACCGGATGGTGGAAGCGCTTGGTTCCCGTGGTGTGGATCCGTACGTCATGGCCGGCCCACAATGCGGCGAAGTGCCCGCTGCGTGTGGTCAGCTCGCCGACTAGTTCGTTCAATGCGCGGTCATGGGGATTCCGTCCCGCTTCCGATCGGAGCATCGCCACCGTGGTGGCGGCGATTGCGGACCAATCGGGGTAGAAGTCCCCTGCCCCCGGATCGAGGAAGAGGTACCGTGCCTGGTTCGGCAGCTGGCCCGGAGCCTCCGGGCCAGCGGCTGCTGTGGACTCGAACATCGGCCCGTACAGCGCGCGCCCCAAGGAGTTGGCGGCCAGCACGTCCGAGCGTCCGTTCTGCACCAGGGCCACCGCTCCGGTCATCCTGTCCAGCAAACGCACTACTCCGGGACGGACCCTCTGCTGCGGTGGCCGGCGCACCGGCCGCCGGGAGGACGGCGTGTCGGCCGTCCTGGCCAAGTCCATCAGATGCGTCCGCTCTGCCTCATCCAGCTGAAGGGCGGAGGCCACAGCGTCGAGGACCGAGTCCGAGACGCCGCGGATGCTGCCGCGTTCCAGCCGCGTGTAGTAGTCCGTGCTTACCCCGGCGAGCTGGGCGACTTCCTCCCGACGCAGCCCCGGCACGCGGCGCAGCCCGCCATAGTTGGGGAGGCCGGCCCGATCCGGGGTGATCTTCGCCCGGCGCGAGATCAGGAAGTCTCGGATTTCATCTTTTCTGTCCACATCCACCACGCTACGCAGGCCGGACGGGCGGTGGCAGTGTCTATCAGACACCCCCAGTTGAGGCGGTGGATACAGGTGTGGCCCCTCAGAACCGGTCGATGTTCATAGCCTGGCCGTGTCACAGTCCGCCGCCCGGCTGCTTTGGTGACAGATCGCGCTAAAGTGTGCGTATGCCTAGGATTTCGGCCGCGAGCAACGCCGCCCAACGTGCCGAGACCCAGCGCCGCATCCTGACCGCGTTCGGGGAACTCCTCTTCACCCACGGGCTCCCCGGCCTGACGATGACGGACGTCGCGCGCCATGCCCAGATCGGCCGGACCGCCGTCTACAACTACTACGCGGATATCGAAGAGCTCCTCATCGCCTACGCGCTGGATGAGACCGAGCGGTTCCTGCTCGATCTGCGCGAATCCCTCGATGCACTGGAGAACCCGGTGGAGCRCCTGGCCGTCTACGTCCGCGCCCAGGTGGAGGACCTGAGCCGGCGCCACCTGCCGCCGGGCCCGGCCATGGCGGCGGTGCTCTCGCCGTCGTCGTTCGCCAAACTGGCCGACCACGTGGGTGAGCTCAGCGTGCTCCTGCGGGGCATCCTGCGCGACGGCATGGCCCAGGGGTACCTGCCCGAGTCGGACATTGCCCAGCTGGCCCAGCTCATCCACGGCACGCTCTCCTCAAGCGCTGCGCGGGGCGACGGGGCGGGCCAGGACGCCGAGGCCGAGGCACGGCTCGCCCGGACGGTGCGGTTTGTCCAGCTGGGGGCCGGGGCCAGGTTTGACGACGCCGGCCGGCCGGTCCGCACCATCCGCTAGGTCCCGCGCCGGGAAGGCCGGAAAGCTGTGCCTTTAGCCCGTGCCGGGCGTCGCCGTGGGTACGGCGGGCAACGTGGCCTCATCCACGATGCGCCGGTTCTCGCGGGGGCAGCTGAGCTGGCCCGGCGTCTGGTCCACGAGTTCCGGCTTGGCCAGTTCCTTGAAGTCGCCGGTAATGATCACGTCCACGCTCGCGTCCGCGCGGCCGTCCTGGACATAGTCCGAGCCGGGCACGTGGCGCTGGACGCTGAAGGCGGCCGACTGGCCCGCGGCACCGGAGACCACCAGCGCCACGCCGCGGTAGCTCGACGTCGTGTTCCCCACGGTACCCACCAGGAACTTCCGGGCGGCGAGCTGGTCGGCCACGCTCCGGGCCAGGCCCGGCCGGCTCGTGGAGTTGTAGATGTTGACGTGGACCTTCTGCGGCGGCGCGTAGTCGTAGGTGGCCGCCGGGCACACCGACACTGCCGCCCTGCTCCGCTCCGCCCCGGGGATCTTGATCTGGCCGTTCATGATGGCGAGGGCCACCACGATCGCGGCCACGATGAGGCCGACAAGCATCACCAGGACAACGCCGTGCAGGATCCTGCGCCGCAGCCGGTGGGGGTTCTTTGCCGTATCGTCCTGCTCCACGAACGTGGCCCTCAGCTCGGAGCCACTGATGACGCGGTGCCCGTGCAGGACTCTGACGTCTGGCGGCTTCCTAGCCATTTATCACGAGGACCCGCGCATGAATTGCGGTGCGCTGGTGCAGCGCGGTGCGGACTGCCCGGTGCAGGCCGTCTTCAAGGTAGAGGACGCCGCGGTATTCCACGACGTGCGGAAAGAGGTCGCCGAAAAACGTGGAGTCCTCGGCCAGCAGGGCTTCAAGGTCCAGTGTGCGCTTCGTGGTCACCAGCTCATCAAGCCGGACAGGACGCGGGGGCAGGGCCGCCCAGTCCTTGGGCGTGGTGTAACCATGGTCGGGGTACGGGCGGCCCTCGCCCACAGCTTTGAATATCACCTTGCCAGCCTAGGGAACTTCGACGCCCGAAGGAACGAATGTCCCCCGGCGGCGTGAGGTTGTGGCCAAACGGTAACCATTTGTCACACGACGCGTTGACACGACCAGCGCCTGCCGCCTGTCACATCCAGCGCAGGGCCGTCGATCTGCTGCGCGGCTCACCCAAACGTCCCGTGCGGCTGACAGAATGGCCGTATGACTTCACCCGAGACTGCCCCTGTTCCGTCGTCGTCGGCCCCCGTGCTGGCGCTGCTGCTCGACGTCGACGGTCCGGTCGCGAGCCCGGTCACCCGCGAGGTGCAGCCCGGCATCATCGCCGACTTGGTGGCCCTGGCCGCCGCCGGCGTGCCGGTCATCTTCAACACCGGCCGGTCGGACGCGTTCATCCGCGAGCAGGTCATGGAACCGATGATCGCCGCCGGGATGCCCGCCGGCACCCTCATCCACGCCATTTGCGAGAAGGGCGCCGTCTGGTTCAGCTACACGGCGGAGGGCCCCGGCCCGGTCCACATGGACCACGAGCTCGCCATTCCGCAGGCCTTCGGCGATGACGTGCGMCGCCTGGTGGCTGAGGACTACTCCGCCCACATGTTCTACGACGAAACCAAGCGGGCCATGGTCTCCGTGGAGCAGCACATTGCCGTCCCCAACCCCGACTACCGGGCCGAGCAGGAACTCTTCGACGCCGACGCCATGGGCATCATGGCCCGGCACGGGCTCGGTGTGGTGCGGCTGGACCACCACGTCCCCGATTCGGATGACCAGGTCGACTTCCGCGTCGATCCGACCATCATCTCCACCGATATCGAATCGGTCCGGCTGGGCAAGGACCTGGGCGCGAGCCGGGCCGTGGAGTTCCTGGCCGCGCAGGGGATCACGCCGCAGGCTTGGCGCACGGTGGGCGATTCCCGCACGGACTACGCCATGGCCGACTGGCTGCACCACAACGACCACGCCGTGAAGCACGTCGACGTCCGGCCCGCGGACGGTATCCCCGTCAAACCCTACGAGGTTCTCACCGCCGCCGATCTGGGGCTCGGCGAAGACGTGATCCACGACGACGCCGGTGCCGCCTTCCTGCACCACTGGCTGGCCATCGTCACCGGCTGAGCCCCCGCTCCGCCGTTACGGTCGGTCACATTTCGTCGTCACGCACGCCGCGCGGCGGCCGGTTTTCCGCGGCAATTTTGAGGCCCGCGTTATCATGCAAGTAGACACCAACGCACTCAAAGAAGCGGGAGCTCAGACATTACAGAAGCAGCGATCCAAGACGAGATTTACTATGGCAGCCAGGCATCTGTGGACGCCCACGCCGAGGTCACGTCGGCGGCCGCAGTCGCCAGATTCCGGACCCGCTCCGATGTTGTCCGCCACCGCGGCCGCTATGCGCTGATCAACGAAAACCGCACGCCGTACCAGGCCATGGTCGAGGACCTGATGTTCCTGCGTTCCGTCCTGGCCGGCGCCGGTATCGGCTACCTGCTGGTCCGCGGCAACAACCATCGCCCTGTGGTCGCCGTCGACTGGAAGGACCGCAAGGAACTCCGCGACGCCCTCGTGGAGGCGTGCCGCGACGAGCCGATGTATTCCATGAGCGTGGACGCAAAGAAGAAGTCGTCCGTGCTGGTGGCCGACGGCGAGCTGTCGCCGAACCGCCAGGCCCGGATCTTCCGGCTTTACCGGCCCAGGGTCGAACCCGAGGGCGGTTTTGAATTCGGGGCTTCCGCCGGCGTCCAGCTGGAGCTGTGGAGCTTCGAAGGCGATCAGCTGATCCTGCCGATCGAGAACTCCCTGACGCGCCGCACCATGCTGGCCCAGGACGCAGTGCGCGGCACGGTGGAACGCTACGGCCACACGTGGCCCACCATCGAGAACATGTTCGCGGACCACGCCAGCGACATCAGCTTCGACGTCGACCTGGTCTTCTCATGGGTTGACGGCAGCTCCCCCGAGTACATCGCGGCCCGCCGCGCCCGCATGGCCGGCGTGGTGGTGGGCGAGGGCGATGACCACGAGGCCCGCTTCCGCCAGATCGATGAGCTCAAGTACGCCCTTCGCTCGGTGTACATGTTTGCGCCGTGGATCCGCCGGATCTTCATCGCCACGGACTCCCCCGTGCCGTCATGGCTGGCCGACCACCCGAGTGTGACGATCGTCCGGAGCGAAGAGTTTTTCGCCGACACGTCGGTTCTGCCTACGCACAATTCGCAGGCCGTGGAGTGTCAGCTGCACCACATCGAGGGGCTCTCCGAGCACTTCCTGTATTCGAACGACGACATGTTCTTCGGCCGCGCCGTGGGCCCGGACATGTTCTTCACTCCGGGCGGCATCACGAAGTTCATCGAGGCCGAAACCCGGATCGGCCTGGGCGACAACGACGCCGAACGCAGCGGCTTTGAGAACGCCGCCCGGGTGAACCGCAAGCTGCTCCGGAACCGCTTCGGCCGCATCACCACCCGGCACCTTGAGCACACGGCGGCCCCGTTGCGGCGCAGCGTGGTCGAGCAGATGGAGCAGGAGTTCCCGGCCGAGTTTGCCAAGACCGCCGCGAGTACCTTCCGGGCAGCGGACAACATCTCCGTGACCAACTCGTTCTACCACTACTACGCGCTGCTCACGGGCCGGGCCGTAACCCAGACAGCTGCCAAGGTGAGGTATGTGGACACCACGGCGCGGGCCGGCCTGAACTACCTGCCCAAGCTCCTGGCCAAGCGGAACATGGACTTCTTCTGCCTCAACGACGGCAGCTTCCCCGAGGTCCCGGCGGAAGAGCGGGCCGAACTGGTCACGGACTTCCTGGAGAAGTACTACCCCATCAAGGCGCCCTGGGAGAAGTAACGGACCGTGACCAAAACGGGCGCCGCGTCGGCCGGGGAGTGAATCAGTTCAGGGTGGTGTACCTGCGGTTCGCCGGCGTCCGGGACGGGGCCTCGAGCTTGGCCTTCTCAGGGACATGGATCCCTGCGGCCGCGAGCCGGCGCTGGACTTCCTCCGGGGAGACCAGCTCCCCCACCGCCGGCGAGTCGCCGAGCAGCACCACGGAGTGCACGATCGTGTGTTCGTAGACGTGGACCAGGTTGAACGCCTGCCCTCCGTCGCGGCCTCGGGTGCCGCCGACCGGAACGTTCAGATCCTGCGTGTAGCAGGTGGCCGAAGCCACGGACACAGGGATGCCCGCGAACGTTGCGGTGGTCGAGTAGTGCAGGTGGCCGCCCAGGATGGCGCGGACATCGGAGTTGCGCAGGACGCCGGCAAGCGCCGGCTGGCCCCGGAGCTCCACGAGCACGGCAAGGTCCAGCACGGACGGTACCGGCGGGTGGTGCAGGGCAAGGATGGTCCCGTCCGGGGCCGGGGTGGCCAGTTCAGCAGCGAGCCAGTCCAGCTGGTCGTGGCTCAATTCACCGTGGTGGAAGCCGGGCACGGAGGTGTCCAAAGTGATGATGCGCAGCCCGTTGACGAAGTAGCTGTGGTCCACGGGCGCGTCATTGTCGGCCTGGTCCAGGAGCCCGGCCCGGAAATTGGCCCGGTTGTCGTGGTTGCCCATCGCCCAGATGACCTTGGCCCCCAAGGCCTCGCACGCCGGGTCCACGATGGCGCGGAGCTTGGCATACGCCTCGGGTTCGCCCAGGTCAGCCAGGTCGCCCGTGAAGATTACGGCTTCGGGGCGGGCTCCGGAGGCGTGGACCTCCTCGAAGAGTTGCCTGAGCAGGGCTTCGCTGTCCACGACGCCGTGCAGGGGTTGCGGACCCCCCAGCAGGTGGGGGTCGCTCAGGTGAAGTAGGAAATGACGTGGCCGGGGGTGTTCGGCCTCGATGCGCTCCATTGCTGCCTTCTTGGTTGGGTGGAAGCGGTGCTTCCAGGGTCCCTCTCAGTAAGAACTATCCAACCAGACATTGGGCAAACAATGTAAAAACTGGGACAGGCATATTGGAAAAATGGGCGTTAACAGGTGGCGTGCCCTCACATGCCCTTTCCGGCATATACGGGGCGGGGAGGCCCGGCGGCACTCCCGAAACCCCGGGGCTTCGGGGCGGGACGGACAGTGCCGCCGGGTTTACGGTTTCCGCTAGCTCAGGTAGCCGTTCGGGTTAAGCACGAACTTCGTCGCCGCGCCGGCGTCGAATTCCGCGTAGCCCTTCGGCGCGTCCTCCAGGGTAATTGCCTTCGCGTTGACGTTCTTGGCGATATGCACCCTGTCATGCAGGATCGCCATCATCAGCTGCCGGTTGTACTTCATGACCGGACACTGTCCCGTGGTGAAGCTGAGCGACTTTGCCCAACCCGTTCCGAGGCTGAGTGAGAGCGAACCTTTCTTCGCGGCCTCGTCCACGCCACCCGGGTCCCCGGTGACGTAGAGCCCGGGGATGCCCAGGGCACCGCCGGCGGCCGTTACCTCCATCAGCGAGTTCAGGACGGTGGCGGGGGCCTCGTGGGCTCCGGCCCCGTGCCCCTTGGCCTCAAATCCCACGGCATCCACGCCGCAATCGACTTCCGGGACGCCCAGGAGTTGCTCGATCTGTTCGGCCGGGCCGCCCTTACTCAGGTCGATGGTCTCGCAGCCGAAGCTGCGCGCCTGCGCCAGGCGGTCCGCGTTCATGTCACCCACAATCACGACGGCGGCACCCAGGAGCTGGGCACTGGTCGCCGCGGCCAGGCCCACGGGCCCTGCGCCTGCCACGTAGACGGTGGACCCGACGCCGACGCCTGCGGTGACCGCACCATGGAATCCGGTCGGGAAGATGTCCGAGAGCATCGTCAGGTCCATCATCTTTTCGAGGGCCTGGTCTTTGTCCGGGAACTTCAACAGGTTCCAATCGGCATACGGCACCAGGACGTAGTTGGCCTGGCCGCCTACCCAGCCGCCCATGTCCACATAGCCGTAGGCGCTGCCCGGCCGGTCGGGGTTGACGTTCAGGCAGATGCCGGTCTTGCGCTCCTTGCAGTTCCGGCAGCGCCCGCAGGCGATATTGAAGGGGACGGAACAGATGTCCCCCACTTTGATGAATTCAACATCCGGGCCCACTTCGACCACCTCGCCGGTGATCTCGTGGCCGAGCACCAGGTCGGCGGGTGCCGTGGTGCGCCCCCGGACCATGTGCTGGTCCGAGCCGCAAATATTCGTGGCCACGGTTTTGAGGATTACGCCGTGGCGCACCTGCCGGCCCACGTTGGCGGGGTTGACCCCCGGGCCGTCCTTGAGTTCGAAGGTGGGGTAGTCAATGTCGATCAGTTCGACCTTGCCAGGCCCCTTGTAGGCAACGGCTTTGTTCCCTGTCATCTATTTCCTCCTGCTTTCACGGGCCCCGTGGTGGGCGCCCTGGTGTGATTCACGAAGTTCTTTGATGCGCCCTCCACAGGAACACCCGGCCACACTGCCGACGGCTGCCAGAGTTGCTTGCGCCGCGGGGAAGTCCGGAATGTTGGAGGGTCCGGCCAGTCTAGGCGCTAAGCATGCTTAGGGATAGGGCTGAGTTCCTCTGGACCCCGGGCCGGTCGGGTCAGTCGAGGGCGGACTGAACGGCTTCGATGATCTCCGGCGCGTCAGGCTCAACGGTGGGCGCAAAGCGGGCGATGACTTCGCCGTCGCGGTTCACGAGGAACTTCTCGAAGTTCCACTTCACGAGGCCGGGCAGGATGCCGGTCTTGAATTTGGTGAGCTCGGCGTAGAGCGGGTGCTGGTTCTTTCCCCGGACGTTGGCCTTGACCGTCAGCGGGAAGGTCACCCCGAAATTGCGCTGGCAGAACTCGGCAATCTCGGCCTCGCCGCCGGGCTCCTGCCCGGCGAACTGGTTGCAGGGCACGCCCAGGACCTGGAAGCCCTGGCCCCGGAACTTGTTGTGCAGCGCCTCGAGTCCAGCGTACTGGGGCGTGAAACCGCACTGGGACGCCACGTTGACCACCAGAACCACCTCGCCCTTGAATCGGCCAAAATCGGTCTCGGTCCCGTCGATGAGGGTCAGGGGAATGGAGTGCAGAGCTGTCATGGGGCGCGTCCTTGCGTTGTCGATGGTCCGGAGCAGGGAATCTGAACTGGTCACTCCATTATTCGGCACCGGGGGCTGCGGGTATGGGTGTGCCTCCCGGACATGACGCCGGAACAATGCCATGGGGCGCGGCGGGGCTAGCCGCCGGGCGTCGCTGAAGGCGTCGCTGAGGGTTCTGTTGTCACTGCCGTCGTGGCCGACTGCGTGGCCGCCCGTGGCTTCGGCGTATCGGCCGGCGCGGTGATTGGGTCCGGCTCCACAGTGAGCGGGGCCGGCACGGGGGTGGCCGTCTTGGCGGCAGCCTCCGTCGCGGTTGCGGAGGACGGCGCAGGCGCGGAGGACGGCGGTGCCACCGGCGGCGGGACCGATACCGGTGCTGATGGCTTGGCGGAGGCTGTTCCCGTCTGGGTTGGCGCCGGCGTCGGGGTGGGGGTCGCCGACGGGGTCGGGGTCGCAGTTGCCGACGGGGTCGGGGTGGGCGCGGCAGGCGTGGTCGTCGTGGCAGTCCCAGTCGGCGTCGGGGTCGCGGAGGCAGTGCCGGTCGGCGTCGGCGTCGGCGTCGCGGAGGCAGTGCCCGTGGGCGACGGCTTAGAGGTGACGGAAGGCGTTGGGGAGGGTTTGTCGGCGGCGGCTTCAGTAGCCGCAGGCGAGGCACTCGCCGACGGCTTGGCGGCCACCGCGGCAGGCTGCTCCTGAACGCCGCCGGCCACCACATGGG